>JBGYKY010000001.1:0-3005 GCA_041836105.1 Bacillota bacterium
CCCCCTGCTTTTTAATGTCATCCTTAAAGTGCTTGTCCTCTCTCCGTCCGGCCCTGATGGCCTTAGTAATCTCCGCCATGCTGATATTCAGATGCCGTAACAGAATAAACAGCTCTCTGGCCAGCGCCTGGTCGCTGTCGTAGGGCAGGAAGGGATGAGTGAAGGTCACCTGATGCTCTGCGAAGATTTCATCCATATTGGCCCCGATCACCTCCGGATAGGTTGCCACCACCGGACAGTTGTAATGGTTGGGGGCGCTGTCATCCTCCTGCATCTCATAGTTGATGCTGGGATAGAAAATCCACTTGACTCCCTTGTTTACCAGGTTGCGAATGTGCCCGTGAACCAGCTTGGCCGGGTAGCAGGCCGTATCTGAGGAGATGGTGTCCATCCCCTTTTCGTACAGCGCCTTGGAGGAGGAATCCGACAATACCACCCGGAATCCCAGCTCGGTAAAAAAAGTAAACCAGAAGGGGTAATTTTCGTACAGATTCAGCACACGAGGAATACCCACCGTTCCCCGCCTGGCATATTCCTCCGCCAGGGGCTTGTAGGAAAACAGCCTTTTCAGCTTGTATTCGTACAGATTGGGCAGCTCATTGCCTGCCCGCTCCTTGCCCGCCCCCCGTTCACAGCGATTGCCCGTAATAAAACGGGTGCCGTCATGAAACTGATTGACGGTCATCAGACACTTATTCTCGCACTTCTGACAGCGGACGTGGGAGTTAGTCACCGTAAACAGATGCATATCCTCCGGCCGGATCAGGGAAGATTCCGTTCCAGCCACGTAATTTTCCCTGGCGATCAGCGCTGCGCCAAAGGCGCCCATGATCCCGGAGATATCGGGCCGGACGATATCCTTTCCGGTAATCTTTTCGATGCTTCGCAGGACGGCATCATTCAGGAACGTGCCGCCCTGAACAACAATCCGATCTCCGGCTTCATCAGCGTTGCGCAGCTTAATGACCTTATACAGGGCATTCTTAATCACCGAGTAGGACAGCCCGGCGGAAATATCGCCGATGGTGGCTCCCTCCTTCTGGGCCTGCTTTACCCGGGAATTCATGAACACGGTGCATCGAGTTCCCAGATCCACCGGGGCCTTGGCAAAGAGGGCCTCCTGGCCGAAGCTTTCCGAGTCCATATTGACGGATCTGGCGTAGGTTTCAATAAAAGAGCCGCAACCGGAAGAGCAGGCCTCATTGAGCATGATGCTGTAGATGGCGCCGTCCTTGATCTTCATACACTTCATGTCCTGGCCGCCGATGTCCAGAATAAACTCGACTCCGGGCAGGAACTCCTCTGCCGCCTTGTAGTGGGCCATGGTCTCGATTTCACCCAGATCCACCTTAAAAGCGGCCTTAATCAGCCCCTCTCCATATCCGGTGGCCGTGGCATTGGCGATGACGGCGGCATCCGGCAGCAGAGCATACAGCTCCTTCAGCATAGCCATGGTCACTTCCAAAGGCTTCCCTTCGTTGTTCCGATAGAAGGAGTACAGCAGGTTCTTTTCCTCATCGATCAGCGCCGCCTTGGTAGTGGTGGAGCCGGCGTCAATGCCCAGGTACACCCTCCCTCTGGCCTTTCGGATGTCCTTGCGCCGGATCTTGTGCTTGTCGTGCCGGGCGCGGAACTCCTGAAATTCCCGGTAATCCTTAAAGAGAGGATCGATGTGCTTTGCTTCCGACAGCATGGAGGGATCAGCGCCCCGTATCCTTTCCAGAATGCTCCTCAAGGACTGCTCCGAATGCTTCTCCGACAGCAATGCGGCGCCGATGGCGACAAAATATTGAGAATCCTCCGGGAAAATAACATTTTTTTCTTCGAGCTCCAGGGTTTCGATAAAGCGCCTGCGCAGCTCCGACAGGAAATACAGGGGGCCGCCCAGAAAGGCGATATTACCTCGAATGCTCCGGCCGCCCGCCAAGCCGCTGATGGTCTGATTGACCACCGCCTGGAAGATAGAAGCCGACAGGTCCTCCATGCTGGCGCCTTCGTTGATCAGAGGCTGAATATCGGTCTTGGCGAACACGCCGCACCTGGCCGCAATAGGATACAGCATCCTGTGCCGGGACGCCGCCTCGTTGAGCCCTCTGGCATCGGTGTTGAGCAAAATGGCCATCTGATCGATAAAAGCGCCGGTCCCGCCGGCGCAGGTGCCATTCATTTTTTGTTCCACGGCGGCCCCGTAAAAGGTCAGCTTGGCATCCTCCCCCCCCCCAGTTCAATGGCTACATCGGTTGCGGGGATCAGGGTTTCCACCGCTTTGCTGCAGGCCACTACCTCCTGCTCAAAGGGAAGCCCCAGCACCTTGGACAGGGCAAGCCCGCCCGACCCGGTTATGACCGCCCGGACAGGGATGTCGCCTCTTTCCTCCGCCAGCTCCTCCGCCAGCTCCTCCACCTTATCAAAAATGTTGGACATGTGCCGCTCGTAGCGGCTGAATACGATATTGTTCTCCGGATCCAGCAGGACGAGCTTTACCGTCGTCGAGCCGATATCTATGCCTAATCTCATAAATTCCATTGATGCCCTCCCTTGGTATAAGTGCTATTATACCACAAAACCGGGACTTGTAACGTAAAAAGACGACCGACCGAAGGGCCTCCACAAGACCCTACGGCCGGTCGTCAAAAGGGGAATTTTGAAAAAATGAGCAGACCTGTAAGCCGGGTTCTGTATTTGACAATCATCTATCTAGGCTTATTGTCGCCAATAAGCTCAAGCGACCTACCTGCGGGCAGCGACGGGCCGCCGCCTTTTGCGCCCTGTTTGGTCTTGCTCCGGGTGGGGTTTACACGGCCAATGTGTTACCACATTGCCGGTGAGCTCTTACCTCACCATTTCAACCTTACCAGGGTCTTGAAACCCTTCGGCGGTGTGTTTCTGTTGCACTTTCCTTAAAGTCACCTTCACCAGACGTTATCTGGCACCCTTGCCCTGCGGAGCCCGGACTTTCCTCGTGTTGCCACGCGATTGTCTGGCCTGCTCGCTTTTAGTATACC
>JBGYKY010000002.1:0-8934 GCA_041836105.1 Bacillota bacterium
CAGGAAAGCGCGGACCTCATCCTCAGTCAGGGTGCGAAAGGGAAGCTTGTTCTGTTCCGGCGGCGGCTGATAACGCTTCCCCGGGAGGATCTGACGGTAGCGGCTGACATCCGAGGAAACTCGTTTAATGGCATCAATAATGATCTCCGATTCCACATCCAGCAGAATGATGTTGCTGTGCTTTCCCATGATTTCCACCACCAGCCGTTTCCGGACCGAAAAGCCCAGCTCGTTGCGGGATTCTGCGTCCAGCTCCAGAATCCGCTCCGAATCTCGCTGGCGCACGTCCAGGATCCGCCCGCCGTGAAGGTGCTTCCGAAGGAGCATGCAGAAGGGCAACGGAGCGACAGGGTTTTCCGGAAGCTCCCGGATCAGATGGATCCGGGGGTGACTGCTGTTGCAGGAGACGTACAGCCGATGGCTGCCTGCCCGGGTGTGGATGTGCAGTACCAGCTCGTCCTTTTCCGGCTGATAGATCTTTTCGATTTTGCCGCCCGAAATCCGGGCATGTATCTCCCCGGCTATAGCGCCGGTGATGATTCCGTCAAAGCTCATAATTCTCTCGGCCTTTCCTGTTTTCCTTTTCATGAACGGGCGGTTGGGTTATAATAGACATATTATCATAAAAATCATTCGTTGAGGAGAAGCAAGATGATAAAAAGCATGACAGGGTTTGGCAGAGGAGAATTCAGTGACGGCAAGCGGAGCATCGTGGCGGAAATCCGGGCGGTAAACCATCGGTACAGCGATATTGCCGTTAAACTGCCCCGGCGCTATTCCTTTGCAGAGGAGCGGGTGCGAAGTGCGGTCAAGGAGGTAGCCCGCAGGGGAAAAATCGAGGTTTCCGTCATGGTGGAGCATCTGTCGGAGGATGCTGCCCACATTCGGCTGAACCTGTCGGCGGCCCGCCAGGCGTACGACAACCTGATGCTGCTGAAAGCCGAGTTCGGACTGAAAAGCGAGGTGGAGCTGAGCGTTTTAGCGGGGCTTCCGGATGTGATGAAGGCAGTCCCCGACGCAGAAGACGAAGAGGAGATGGGACAGTGCCTGGAAACTGCTGTTCGGGAAGCGGCCCGGCGGCTGGATGATATGCGGACGGCGGAGGGCGCTAAGCTGGCGGAGGATATGCTGGCCAGAGGCAGGCATTTGAAAGAGCTGGTGGGCCGGATCGAAGCCCGGGCGCCCCGGGTAGCAGAGACCTATACCGAGAAAATGCGGATCAGGATCCGGGAAATGATGGGGGGAGGCGTTGTGCCGGAAGATCGGATCCTGCTGGAAGCAGCCATTTTTGCGGATAAATCCAGCATTACCGAAGAACTGGTACGGCTGGACAGTCATCTGCGGCAGCTGGAAACCATCGTTTCCGACAGCAGCCAGCCCGATGGCAAGCGGCTGGACTTTCTGATCCAGGAAATGAACCGGGAAGCCAATACCATCGGCTCCAAGGCCAACGATATGGAAATTACCGCTATCATGCTGGAAATGAAGAGCGAAATCGAAAAGCTGCGGGAGCAGGTGCAGAACGTCGAATAGCCGTCGCACCGAGCTGAATCCGTCCAAGCGGCAAAAGAGGCTCCCTTCAGGCCGCTGGTGGCTTTGACAGATCCGGTTGAGCAGACCGTGCGATCAATATTTCTCTTGAACGCGCCCGATACCTGTGCTATAATCCATAGCTAATCAAGGAAAACGGAGAGGGGACTGTATGGACAAGGGGCAGCTCTTTGTAGTTTCCGGGCCGTCCGGAGCCGGTAAAGGGACCATTTGCCAGAAGCTGGTTAAAGAAATGGATGTGGCGCTGTCGATTTCCATGACCACCCGTTCCCCCAGGCCGGGAGAGGCAAACGGGGTCAGCTACAGCTTCGTGACGCGGGAGGAGTTCGAGCAGGCCATTCGAAACGATGAGCTGCTGGAATATGCAGAGGTGTACGGAAATTTTTACGGGACCCCGAAAAGGTGGGTCTTTGAAAAGCTGCAGGGTGGAAAGGATGTGGTCCTGGAGATCGACATTCAGGGGGCGCTGAAGGTTCGAGAAAAGTACCCGCAGGGGATCTATATCTTCATCCTGCCGCCTTCGATGGCGGAGCTTCGGGAGAGGATCACCCGCCGGGGCGCCGACAGCCCCGCGTCCATTGAGCTGCGGCTGGGAAAAACCCTTTCCGAGGTATCCTACATTGATCAATACAATTACTGTGTGATCAACGGAGAACTGGAGGAAGCCGTCAAGCGGGTCAAGGCCATTATCTTAGCGGAGCACTCCCGGGTATCGGAACGAATATATGAACTGATCAAGCATTATAAGGAGGAAATCTGACATGCTGTATCCATCCATCAACGAGATCCGAAAAAAGGCGGACAGTCGGTACACGCTGGTGATCCTGGCAGCCAAGCGAGCCCGGGACATCATTGAGGGCAAGCCTAAGCTGACGGCGGATCCGGTAGAAAAGCCGGTTTCTGTCGCCGCTCACGAAATTGCAGAGGATCTGATCACCTACAGCCGCCAGTAGCTGCGGCCGGATCGGTCGGGAAACGGATGAGACAGCGGAGCGTTTCCGCTGTTTTTTCAATGAAAAAGGCGATTTCTCTGCGGCAGGGAATACGGCAGAGAATGCGGAAGGGACCGTTCGGCCGGTATAGCCGGTATAGGAGGGAGGCGGCTGCGTGCAGCCGCAGTGCAAACGGAAGAGAAAAAAACCATGCATGAAAAACAAAAACCGACGAACAAGACAGCGGCGGCTGAGGACAAGGGAAGCCTGGCCGGGGACACCATGCACAGCCGGACGGTTCGCCTTATCGGCGAAGAGGCCTTGAAGCGGCTGAGAGACGCCCGGGTAGTCGTATTCGGACTGGGCGGCGTAGGCGGAAGCTGCGCCGAGGCCCTGGCCAGAGCCGGGATCGGGCATCTGATCCTGGTGGATTCTGATGTGGTGGATATCACCAATCTGAACCGGCAGGCAGTCGCTTTCCGGAGCACCGTGGGAAAGCCTAAGGTTCGAGTAATGGCGGACCGCATCGCCGACATCGACCCGGAGATCCGGGTAGAAGCCAGGCAAATCCGTGCCGCCGCCGACAATGTGGGAGACTTGATCCCGCCGGGATCGGACTACGTCGCAGATGCTATTGACGATGTGGCCGGAAAGGTGGAGGTCATTTGTCGGGCCAGGGAGATGGGGATCCCGGTGATTTCCTCTATGGGCGCCGGCAACCAGTTAAAGGGAGAGGGGTTTGCTGTCACCACTGTGGAAAGGACCCGCACCTGTCCGTTAGCCAAAAGGCTTCGCAAAGAGCTGAAGGAACGGGGTATCAGGGGTGTCAAGGCTGTATTTTCGCCGGAGGAGCCGATTCGTCCCCCGGAGGAGAACGGAGGACGCCGCTCGCCTGCCAGCATTTCCTTTGTACCGCCGGTAGCGGGTCTGCTGATGGCGGGCGAAATTGTAAGGGATATTATGAAAATGGAAAAAAATGACAAACAATAAGTGTTCTGACCTCGCCGATCTGTTGAGTTCCGTTGATTTGCTCCTGCTGTGCCCGATAAACCGGACAGCGAGGAGGTTAGCTCATGAACTTTATTCCCGTTATCAAGCCCAGAGCCATCTACCGGGTTCTGACGGAGGATCTGCTCTATGTGGAGCAATATCGGCGAAAGCTCAGGCTGGTCACCCGGGAGGCGACCTACGAAATGTACGGAAGCATCCGGGAGTGTATCCCCTATTTGGGGGATAATTTTATGCAGTGCCACAAAAGTCTGTATGTAAACATGGATCAGATCCGTTCCATGGAGGGGCAGTCGATCCGGTTTTTCGGCGGGACGGAGGTCCCCCTGAGCCGGGATAAATATACGGCGGCCAAGCAGCGGTTCCGTCGCTATCTGATCTCCGGCAAAAAGTTGGCGGTAGGCGTAATTTTTTCTTGCCAACTGGACAGTTTTATAATATAATTCCACTTGGTCTACAACAAGCAGACCGGATCGTATTTGTCACATCGGAACACATGGGAGCCGGTGCCCGGCAAGGGTTGCGCCCACGGAAGGTCCGGTGGAAGAGGAAAACCGGGAGGTAAAAAAGAATGGCAGTTATTTCAATGAAGCAGCTGCTGGAGGCCGGCGTGCATTTCGGCCACCAGACCCGAAGATGGAACCCCAAAATGGCTCCATACATCTTTACGGAGCGCAACGGGATCTATATCATCGACCTGCAAAAAACCGTCCGAAAGATCGATGAGGCCTATGACTTCATGCGGCAGGTGGGCGAGAGTGGAAAGCCGGTGCTTTTTGTCGGCACCAAGAAGCAGGCCCAGACCGCGATCGAGGACGAGGCGCGGCGGTGCGGTATGTTCTACGTCAACCAGCGGTGGCTGGGCGGCATGCTGACCAACCACAAAACGATTTCCGGAAGGATCAAGCGGCTCAACGATATCAAGACCATGGCCGTGGACGGCACCTTCGAAAAGCTGTCCAAGAAAGAGGTCATCAAGCTGAAGCTGGAGCTGGATCGTCTGGAAAAGTTCCTGGGCGGCATCAAGGATATGAGGGGGATGCCCGGCGCGCTGTTCGTGGTGGATCCCAAGAAGGAGCGGATCGCCGTAAAGGAGGCCAGGATCCTGGGCATTCCCATTGTGGGCATCGTAGACACCAACTGTGACCCGGATGATGTGGATTACATTATCCCCGCTAACGACGACGCCATCCGCGCGGTAAAGCTGATTGCCGGAAGAATGGCAGATGCCATCATCGAAGCGAAGCAGGGCGAAAGCTATGATGATGGTCCCGTTGGAGATGCGGAGGCAGAAGCCGCGGAAGCGGAGACGGCAGCCGAAGCGGAGTCCGTAGAAGAACAGGAAGCATAAACGGTAACGGCCCTGGCGGAAACGCCGGGCCGAATTATTATAGGAGGATTGGATATGGCAATTAGCGCATCGATGGTAAAGGAACTGCGAGAGAGAACCGGGGCCGGCATGATGGACTGCAAAAAGGTCCTGGAAGAAACCAATGGCGACATGGACAAGGCAATCGACGTCCTTCGAGAGAAGGGGCTGGCCAAGGCAGCGAAAAAGGCCGGTCGAGTTGCAGCGGAGGGGCTGGTCCGAATGGCCTTCGGTGAGGGCGGAAGGTCTGCCGCCATGGTGGAGGTCAATTCGGAGACGGACTTCGTCGCCAAGAACGCTGATTTCGTCAGCTTTGTTGAAACGCTGGCCGCTCTGGCCCTCCAGGCGGAAAGCGATGATACGGCTGCCTTCCTGGACCTGTCCTACCCGGGTGAAGGAACGGTCCGGGAAGCTCTGAACAGCAGGATTGCCACCATCGGCGAGAACATGTCCGTTCGCAGGGTCTATAAGGCGGCAGCCCCCGGCGTGGTTTATGTGGGATATGTTCACGGAAACGGCAAGATCGGCGTTGTCGTCGGCCTGGAGACGGAAGCGCCGCTGGAGGATGTACAGGTATGCGGAAAGGATGTCGCCATGCAGGTAGCCTCCATGAACCCCCGGTTTGTGGATGAAAGCGGCGTGGATCCAGACTGGCTGAAGGAGGAGACCAAGATTGCCGAGCAGCTGCTGCTTAACGAAGGGAAGAAGCCGGAGATGATGGACCGCATCCTGCCCGGTAAAATCAAGGCCATCCTGAAGGAGGTCTGCCTGCTGGATCAGAAGTTTGTCAAGAACGGAGACCTGACCGTTAAGCAATATGTGGACCAGGCCGCTCAGGAGGCGGGCAAGTCCATCCGCATCGCTTCCATGGCCCGGTATGAGGTCGGCGAGGGCATCGAGAAAAAGGAAGAAAATTTTGCCGAAGAAGTGGCAAAACAGATGAACGCATAAAAGAACTATGGTATAATGAGGGGGCACTTGCTTAGTGTCCCTTTATTGTGAGCTGCATCGGGGAGGGACTATGGAACCAAAATACAAACGGATCATTCTGAAAATCAGCGGCGAGGCCCTGGCGGGCGAAAACCGGTTCGGTCTGGACGAAGCCATGCTGGGCCGGGTGGCCGGGCAGGTAAAGGAAATCCATGATATCGGCGTGCAGGCTGCCATTGTAGTAGGCGGCGGCAATTTCTGGCGAGGGCGGACCAGCAAGAGTATGGATCGGGCGACAGCCGATTATATGGGGATGCTGGCAACGGTCATCAACGCCATGGCGCTGCAGGACTCCTTTGAAGCCATCGGGATCCCTACCCGGGTGCAGACGGCCATCGAGATGCGAGAGGTCGCAGAGCCCTATATCCGCCGAAAGGCCATCAGTCAGCTGAATCATAATGAGGTCGTTATTTTTGGGGCCGGGACCGGCAATCCCTTCTTTTCCACCGATACCACCGCGGCCCTGCGGGCGGCGGAGATCGAGGCCGATGTGATCCTGCTGGCAAAAAATGTGGACGCCGTGTACTCGGACGACCCCAATACCAATCCGGGGGCCATCCGGTACACAGAGCTGACCCATCGCGAGGTGCTGGAAAAGGGGCTAAAGGTGATGGACGCCACCGCCGCCAGCCTGTGCATGGACAACAACATCCCGATCCATGTCTTTGCGGTTTCGGAGGAAGGAAACATTTTAAAGGCTATTATGGGTGAAAAGATCGGAACGATCATTACCTGATGTAGGAGGAGATCTGATCATGAGTAAAGACGTGCATGAAGTTCTGGAACAGAAAATGCAGAAAACCATTTCCGTCCTGAAGGAAGAGCTGAACACCGTTCGGGCCGGCCGGGCCAACCCGGCGCTGCTGGACCGGGTTACCGTCGACTATTACGGCAGCCCCACTCCGTTGAAAAATCTTTCCAACATCAGTGTCCCGGATCCCCGGACCCTGGTGATTGCCCCCTTCGATCCCAAAATCATCGGCGACATCGAAAAGGCCATCAACGTGCAGAACCTGGGCATCAACCCTACCAACGACGGCAAGCTGATCCGGCTGGTCGTTCCCCAATTGACAGAGGAGAGGAGAAAAGAGCTCTCCAAGGTGGTGAAAAAGCTGGGCGAGGATGCCAAGGTGGCTGTCCGCAACGAGCGGAGGGATGCCAATGATGAGCTGAAAAAGCAGGAGAAGAACGGCGAGCTGACAGAGGATGATCTGAAGAAGGATATGGATGCGGTTCAGAAAAAAACCGACAAGGTCATGAAGGAAATCGACGACATCGTAGCGACCAAGGAGAAGGAGATCATGGAAGTATAGCTTCGGCGCAGGATGTTCGCAAACAGCATTTGGGGGCGGATATGAGGTGTAACCGGACACCGCCATATCCGTTTTTTGTAAGGAGATTTCATGATAGAGCAAATGGATCCCAATCGCATTCCCGCTCACATCGCAATTGTTATGGACGGAAACGGGCGGTGGGCGGAGAAACGGGGCGTCCCGCGCCTGGCCGGACACAATGCCGGCATGGAGGCCCTGAAGGATATCGTGCGCCGCTGCGGCAAGCTGGGGGTCAGCTATTTGACTGTGTATGCCTTTTCCACGGAAAACTGGAAGCGCTCGGCAGAGGAGGTGGGCGGCATCTTCCGCCTGCTGGTGCTGTATGTGGATAAAGAGCTGGAAACGCTTCACGGAAATAATGTCAGGATCAGCGTTCTTGGGACCCTGGACAAGTTGCCGCCGGAGGTGGTGGCCAGCCTGAAAAAGGCGGTGGAAAGGACGGCCGGCAATACGGAGCTTCACCTTTGCATCGCGCTGAATTACGGCGGGCGGGATGAAATCCTGCGGGCCTGCCGCAGCCTGTCACGGCGAGCGGCGGCGGGCGAGCTGTCGCCGGAGGCGCTGACGGAAGAGGATCTGAGCCGCAGCCTGGACACGGGAGACAGGCTTGGCGGTGTGCCCGACCCGGACATGATCATTCGAACCAGCGGAGAGCTTCGGCTGTCCAATTTTTTGCTGTGGCAGAGCGCCTACAGCGAGCTGGTAATCACGGATACCCTGTGGCCGGATTTTACGCCCCGCCATCTGGAGGAAGCTATCGCCGAATATCAGCGCCGTCAGCGGCGCTTCGGAGGGAGGGGATCAACGTGAAGACCAGGGTCCTGTCCAGTCTCGTTCTGCTGCCCCTGCTGCTCTTTGTTTGGGTAGGGGGCAGGCCCCTGGCGGCAGGCTGCTTTCTGATCAGTATTCTGGTGCTCAGGGAGTTCTATAACGGCTTTTCCGGGCTTTCTATTCGGCCCTCCCTGCCGGTGGGCCTGGCCATGACCTTTCTTCTCTACGCCGGGCATTTGATGGGGTGGGGGAGGAGCGCCCGCTGGATCCTTTTTTGGTTTTTCCTTTCCGTGTTCTTATCTCTGCTGACCATGTTCCGGATTGATAAGCAGAAGATGGAGGACATGCTGGCTACGATCGGCGGCCTGTTTTATGTGGTCTTTTTTACCTACCATATCGTTCTGGCGGAGGGCGCCGGAAAAGCGGGAGTCCTAGTGTGGCTCGTCTTCCTGACGGCCTTCGGAACCGATACCTTTGCCTATTTCACCGGGATGCTGATCGGAAAGCATAAGCTGTGCCCCTCCATCAGCCCGAAAAAAACGCTCGAGGGATCGGTCGGGGGCATTGCCGGAAGCATGCTTTTGTCCGGACTCTTTGGGGCGCTGCTGGCTCCCGAGATGCTCCATCACTGTTTGATCCTTGCGGTCCTGGGCGGGATATTTTCCCAGCTGGGAGATCTGACCGCTTCCATTTTTAAGCGGAAGATGGGCATCAAGGATTACGGCAGCCTGATCCCGGGCCACGGCGGTATGCTGGACCGGATCGACAGTGTGCTGTTTACCGCCCCTCTGGTGTACTATTACATCGAATGGGTGATTCGCTGATGGCAGAGGCGGTTGATCGCTGCTGAGAAGCTTCACTGGAAACAAAGCTAACGGGGAGGCGCCCCGGCGCCAAGGGGGGGTCCCATGAAGACGATTTCGATTTTAGGCAGTACCGGCTCCATCGGCACACAGGCCCTGGCGGTCATTGAAGCGCA
>JBGYKY010000003.1:0-2530 GCA_041836105.1 Bacillota bacterium
AGCTTTTCCAGCTGCGCCGATACCGCCGGAGCGCTGTTTCCCGTCAACGGGACGATGATTTTCACCCGCGGCGGATCCGCGGGCTTTTTTCTTCCGGTCATCCGGCCACCCCACCCTTGCTAAGCGAGGAGATCTTCATGCAAGAAGACAGGTGCTTGCTTACGTATACGATGAAACCGTCGTTAAAAAGCTGTTTGACGAGATCGCGCCGAAGTATGCAGAAAGAAACGGGGGGTACACCCGGATTTTGAAGCTGGGCCCCAGACAAGGGGACAATGCGGAGGTCGTATTTTTAGAGCTCGTATAGTCGGCAAATCGGCAGCAACACAGAGGCCCGCAGCGATGCGGGTCTTTTGCAAGGGAGGGGTGACCGGATGACCGGAAGAAAAAAGCCCGCGGATCCGCCGCGGGTGAAAATCATCGTCCCGTTGACGGGAAACAGCGCTCCGGCGGTATCGGCGCAGCTGGAAAAGCTGAGCAGGCTGGATGTCGAAGTGGTGGAATGGCGGGCCGATCGCTTTTACCATCCCTCTTTTTTTCGGACGATCCGCCGTCTCTGCCCCGAAAAAGAGCTGCTGTTCACCGTCAGAAGCCGCCGGGAGGGCGGATGCTTTGACGGAACGAAGGAGGAGCTGAGGGAAATGCTGGAGATCGCTGCTCAAGAAGGGCATGCGGAGCTTATCGACCTGGAGCTTCGGGGACCCTGGGCAGCAGAGCCGGCCTTTCTGGATCAGCTCCGGCAGGCCGGGGCCCGGATTGTTCTCTCCTTTCACGATTTTTCCGCTACGCCCTCCGAGGAGGAGCTGCTCCGGCTGTTCGACGCGATGCAGGAGGCGGGAGCCGATGTGGCCAAGGTTGCCGTGATGCCTCGGGAGGAGGCCGATGTGGAGACCCTGATCCGGGCGGCCCGGCGGGCTTTTGGCAGTTGGGCCCGGCTGCCGGCATCGGCAGCCGGATTTCCGGAGCGCCTCGACCCGATGAGGCGGGAGGATGAAAGCGTTCGGGGCGTGCCGGAGATCCTGGCTATTTCCATGGGAAAGCTGGGGCAGCGGACCAGGATTTCCCCGTCTCTGACCGGATCCCAAATGACCTTCGCCGCCTTAGAGGAGGCCTCTGCCCCCGGTCAGATCCCGGCGGCGGAGCTGCGGTGGCTGTTGGACCGGCAGACATCGGGAACGGATCAGGAGGGCGGGCAGCAGGCAGCGGCCGCCGGCATCATCGATGGCATCCCCGGTTTTTATTGCCCGTCTCAGCGGGATAAGGTATAATGAATTTCATGGATAGTATTATTCGAATCGAACGCCTGACGTTTGAATATAAACGGGAGGACAGTCCGGAAGCCGCCCGGGCTATCGACGACCTTTCCCTGGAAATCGAAAGAGGCAGCTTTACCGCCATTATCGGGAGAAACGGCTCCGGAAAATCTACCCTGGCCAAAAACCTCAACGCTCTGCTGCTGCCGTCGGCAGGGGATGTCTGGGTGGACGGCTACAACACGAAGGACCCGGGGGCCCTGTGGCAGATCCGGCAGCGGGCCGGAATGGTCTTTCAAAATCCGGATAATCAGCTAGTTTCCGCTATTGTGGAGGACGATGTTGCCTTCGGGCCGGAAAACCTGGCCGTCCCGCCGGAGGAGATCAGACGGCGGGTAGATGAAGCCCTGAAGGGTGTGGGGATGTACGAAGAGCGGAAAAAAGCGCCTCATCTTCTGTCCGGAGGGCAGAAGCAGCGGGTCGCCATTGCGGGAGTGGTGGCCATGAAGCCCCGGATCATCATTATGGATGAGCCCACCGCCATGCTGGATCCTCGGGGGCGGGCCGAGGTCATGGCCATTATGAAAAAGCTTCACGGAGAAGGGATCACCACGCTGCTGATCACCCACTTCATGGAAGAGGCGGCTCAGGCGGATCGGGTCATTATCATGGAGCGGGGGCGGATCCGCATGGACGGCACGCCGGAAGAAATCTTTGCCCGTTCCCGGGAAATCCGGGCGCTGAGCCTGAAGGTACCCCTTCCGGTGGAGCTGGCCGAGGGCCTTCGGGAAAACGGCATCCCGGTGCCGATGGATATTATCACAACGGAGAAACTGGTCGATTATCTATGTCAATTGAAGTAAAAAGCCTTACCCATACATACAGCCGGGGAACTCCCTATGAATCCGTTGCCCTTCGGGACGTCAGCTTCTCTGTCAGAGACGGAGAGTTTGTAGGCCTTATTGGCCACACCGGCTCCGGCAAGTCCACTCTCGTGCAGCACCTCAACGGCCTTCTGAAGCCACAGTCGGGAAACATTTTTATCGGAGGCACGGACATTACCGGAGAGAAGGTCACCCTGCGGGACGTCCGCAGGAAACTCGGCTTGGTTTTTCAGTATCCGGAGTACCAGCTCTTTGAGGAGACCGTGGCCAGGGATGTGGCCTTTGGCCCTCTGAACCTCGGGCTTTCTCCGGAGGAAGCGGCAGAACGCGTTCGGGAAGCCATCGGCTTAGTGGGGCTGAGCTTCGCAGAGATCGCGGACCGCTCTCCCTTTG
>JBGYKY010000004.1:0-5282 GCA_041836105.1 Bacillota bacterium
GCATCCTTCTCCCATAGAGGGAGGGGATCCAGCCGATTCCAGCCAATGTGAGGGATCTTGAGTGAAGCGGCTGCGCCGCCCGTTTCCTTCAGGGCATCCGCCAAAGGGACCACCGTTCCCTCCAGCAGACCCAGCCCCCGGTGAGTCCCGTACTCCCTGCTTTCATGGAACAACAGCTGCATGCCCAGGCAAATGCCTAAAAGCGGCTTTCCCGCTGCGACCTGTTCCAGCAGAGCGTCGATCATACCGGAAGCCCGGAGCTTTTTCATGGCGTCTTCAAAAGCGCCCACGCCCGGCAGGATGATTTGATCCGCCCGAGCCAGATCCTCTTCCCGCCGGGCTACCTCCGCCTCCAGGCGAAGATGCTTGAGCGAGCTGCAAAGAGAGTAGAGATTCCCCACGCCATAGTCCATAATCGCGATCATCGTTACAGCATTCCTTTCGTCGAGGGGATATCAAAGCGCCGATTCTCATCCAGCAGGCACGCCTGAGCCAGCGCCCTGGCCGCCCCCTTAAAGCAGGCCTCCGCTAGGTGATGGGCATTGATACCGGCCATTTGGCGCAGGTGCAGGGTGAGTCCCATGCTCCGGCAAAATGCAGCGAAGAATTCCCGAATCAGCTGGGTATCGAAGGTACCGATCTTTTCTACGGGGAAATCCATCTGAAAGGTCAGCGAAGCCCGCCCGCTGACGTCCAACGCGCACAGGACCAGGGCTTCGTCCATGGGCAGCAAAATACTGCCGTACCGGATGATCCCCCGTTTGTCGCCCAGAGCTGCGGCAAAGGCTTCTCCCAGAACAATTCCCACATCCTCTACCGTATGATGGTCGTCTACCTCCACGTCTCCCCGGCATGTTACCTGCAGATCAAATCCTCCGTGCCGGGCAAAGAGCTCCAGCATATGGTTGAGAAATCCGCAGCCCGTGTCCACGGAATAGATTCCGGAGCCGTCCACTGACAGCGTCAGGCTGATGTCGGTTTCGCCGGTAATCCTTTTTATCTCTGCCGTCCTCATCCCTGTTCTCCTTTTCTTACTCTCCTCGCTGCGTTTTCCGCGTTCTCCCTGTGCCGATCTGCATGAACCCGCATTGATTGTTTGTATTTACTCTCCGCTTCCGACCGTTTCCCCGACGGTTTCCCCCATTTCTTCATTGGCACGCAGGATCGCTTCCAGATCCTCCCGGTAGCCAATGGTGATCCTCACATACGCGGTCAGCCGGGGATCGGCAAAATGGCGGACCAGGATATTCCGCTGCCGCAGTGCCGCCGCATAGGCTTTACCATCTCCTCGGGGCGGCGAAGCAAAAACGAAATTGGCTTTGGAGGGGAGCACGCGAAACCCCTGCTCCTTCAGCCGCCCCGTAAAGTACTCCCTGTTTTCCTCAATGCTCCGGCAGCAGCGGTCAAAGTATTCTCTGTCCCGGAAGGCGGCGGCGGCGGACAGAATAGACAGTCGGCTCAGGTTATAGGGATTAAAGCTGAACCGGATGCGATCCAGATCCTCGATCAGCGGCTCCTGCCCCAGCGCTATCCCCACTCGGGCTCCCGCCAGGCTTCGTGATTTGGACAGGGTCTGAATCACCAGCAGGTTGTCGTAGGCGTCAATAAAGGGCACCATACTATCGGCGCCGAAATCGACATAGGCTTCATCGATCACCACCAGACGGTCCGGATCGGCGCGCAGGATTGTCTGAATATCGTCGCTGCTCAGCGCAATTCCGGTGGGAGCATTGGGATTGGCCAGCACCACGGTCCCCGGCAGGTGACAGTAATCCTCCGGGCGAATCCTCAGATCCTCCGTCAGGGGAACCTCTCCGGCCTCTCCGGCAAAAGCGCCGCCGTACACCGCATAAAAGCCGTAGCTGATGGCAGGATAAAAAATCCGTTCGCCGTATCCCATGAACAGAAATGCCAGCAGCTCGTCGGAGCCGTTCCCGACGGTGATCCGGCTTTCCGGGATGCCGTAGAACTCCGCTGCTGCCTTTCTCAGCTCAACAGCTTCCGGGTCGGGATACAGCCGCAGCCTTTCACTCTCCGCCCGGGAAAGCACCTCCCGCACACCCGGCGCCGGCGGGAACGGGCTTTCATTGGTATTGAGCTTGATCAGCCGGGGAAGCCTCGGCTGTTCGCCGGGAACGTAGGGCGCCAGCTGATTCCAGGGCTTTCTTAAAAATCGGCTCATTTCCCTTATCCCCTATTTTCCCGTACAGCGGCGGAAAGCCTGGCCACCATTTCCTCAATAACGGCATTTTTAAACTTATAGCTGGATTTGTTGGCGATGAAGCGCGCGCTGATCTGCTTGAATTCTTCCACAATAAACAGGTCGTTCTCCCGAAGGGTATTGCCCGATTCCACCAGATCCACGATGACATCGGACAGTCCCAAAAGGGGGGCCAGCTCAATACTGCCGTTCAGCTTGATGATCTCAATATCCCGGTTCATTTCCGAGTAATATTTTTTGGCCACGTTGACAAACTTGGTGGCCACCCGCAGGGTACGGTCGGGATCGTCCGCATAGCCGTTTCGCGCCGCCACGGCCATGCGGCACCTGCCCATGCGAAGATCCAGCAGCTCATACATATCCGGGGACGATTCCAGCAGAATGTCCTTGCCGACAATGCCCACATCCGCTGCGCGGTGCTCTACATAAATGGCGACATCGCTGGGCTTGACCAGCAGAAAACGGACACCCTTTTCCCTGTTTTCAAAGATCAGCCTTCGGTTTTCTTCATGAAAGCCCGGACAATCCCAACCAGCCTCGGCCAGCAGCGCATAGGCCCGATCTCCCAGACGTCCTTTGGGCAGCGCAATATTCAGCAGCTCTCCCTCTTGCCCTGCGGAAGCCATCTCCTCTGCCGCCCTCTCTTCCACCCGGGAAATTTCATTGAGATACAGCGCAAATCCGATGCCGTCCGCATCCTTGCCGAACAGCTGCATAGCCCGGTCGTACTGTCCGCCGGCCAGCACGCTTTTGGCAGCGCCCTCCACATACCCTTTAAAAATGACGCCGTTGTAGTAATCGATGTCGTTAACGGTGGACAGGTCTGCCCGTACCCTGGCATGCGCATCCTTTTTTCTGATGGCTCCGTAAACCGCCGACAGGGTGTCCAGCGCCTGCTGCATCCGGGGATTCCGCACCAGCGCTGCCGCTTTGCTCAGGACATCCTCCATCCCCCCCTGAAGCGTGAGGATTCGGGCGACCTGCCGAACCTGCGCGGCATCCAGCCCCGCGCGTCTGCCGGTTTCCTCAATGCCCTCTACGCTTTTATTGCAGAGCTGTTTGATCATCTTTAGCCGGTCAACGCCCCCAAGGCCGCATTCGTCCAGCAACGCCAGCACGAAATCCATGTGGGAGATTTCCAGCACATACCGGGCGCTGATCCGGGAAAGAGCCCGGACCGCCAGGTCCAGGACCTCCACGATTTCCCCGCTGCCGATATCCCCGAGCCACTCCATGCCCATCTGATTGATCTCTTTAAAGGTGTGGCTTTCCCGAGACTCTCGGTAAACGTTTTCCATGTAGTATAGCTTTTCGGGGCACCTTCGGGTAGCCCTGGTATTCTTGATGATGCCCAGCGTAACATCCGGCTTCAGAGCCCGGAGCTTGCCATCCAGGTCGGTAAAGGTAATGATCTTCTCGTCACCCAAAAAATCTCTGTTCTCCGAATAAAGCGCATACTCTTCAAAGCTGCTCATCCGATACTTCTTATACCCGGCCTGCTCGAACATCGCCCGGATCTTCAGGGCTGCGATTTCCTCCGGTCTCAGGTTTGCTTCTTTGATATCCATGACTCTGTTCCCTTCCGCGACTTTTGCCAAGCTGCCGTATTTTTTGTATCATTTCGATATCGCATTACTTCATTAAAGCACTACAGTAACCATCATACCACGGAGCGCGTCCCCTGTCAAGCCGCCGAGGCAGGCTTGCAATGCAAATCGGGCCTGCACCACTTGCAGGCGGCCCTCTGCGGTGCCTGTGGGCAGACGATTCAGCGCCGATTCTATATCCGCCGGACACCATCCCGTCTGTACGTCTTCCAGCGCAGGGTCGCCGGCACCTCATCCTCCCGATACCGCTGCAGCTCCTCCTGATCCTTTATCTCCAGTCCCCGTTCCCCCGCCAGGGATTCCAGATGATGGGTAAACTCGTGAAGCAGCGTGTCCCTGAGCTTCTCCTTCATCCGCTCCGGAGATATGTGGGGATACAGCGACTGAAAGGAGCCGAAATAGATGTAGATCATCCTTCCCATGCTGTGGCTGTAATGATACTCTCCCATAATGTACAGATCATTTGCTCGGGCATGGGGACTGATTTTTTCATCGGGCAACAGCAAAATGCCCCCATTCAGTTCCTTAAAAAACTCTGTGGGGAGCTCCTCCGCAATATCATCCAGCAGCTGCTGGGCATTTTCAATGGTGATCATTCCGCCTCCTGGCCTGTGCTTCATAAAGCTGTAGCGCATCCCCTCCGCCGGAAGGAGGCTCTGCTGCAATTTACGTTTATTATAGTAGCTTTCTCCGGTTTTATCAACGGAAAAGGGCAGGAGAACAGAGGCAGAAGAAAGAAAAGCAGCGGCAGCGGGAGGCGGCTGGAAATAAAAGATGCAAGAGCAGGCGCCGAATCGGAGCGCCTGCTCTTGCGGTGTATGTGTTCCAAGTGATGCCGAAACGCCATGGGGGCTCCGGCGCGCGGCGGCTGCGGCGGCTTCCGGCCGGAGTATGCCGCAGCAACCGAAACGGAGGGCGCTGTGCGCCCTCCTGCGGAAGCCGGGCAGCCCTGCCCGCGCCACTCCTATTTGCTTACCATATCCGCCAGTGCCTTTTCATTGAGGCTGTCGGAATACTCTGAGTCCATTTCTCTCATGCCGGCGGGGAACTCGTACTTGGCCAGCCTGGCAACGAACGGATCGGGGTCAAAGCTCTCCGGCCCGTGAACACCCTTCAGGTTCCAGATGCCCGTGGCCACCAGCTCCAGCATGATGACCGGCCCTACCGCCGTTTGAGAAACCACCGAGTTGGTTCCGTAGCGCCCGATGCACTCCTGATTGTCGGCAATCTGATACAGGTATACGGAACGCCGTTTTCCGTCCTTGGTTCCCGTCACCCACGTACCGGCGCAGCCCTTTCCGGTCATTTTCATCGTGGATTCCACCGGGCTGGGCACTACCTTGACCAGGAAGTCCCGGGGCGAAATCTCGGAATCCCCCACTCGGATCTTTCGGGTAGCGCTGTCCATTCCCAGGGCCTCCAGGTTTTTCAGCAGCACCCGCAGCTCCCTGGGC
>JBGYKY010000005.1:0-7239 GCA_041836105.1 Bacillota bacterium
AGGGTGCCGCTGCTCTATGTGGAATACAGCGGCGTGACGCAGGAGCTCCTTCGGGAATGGATCCGGGAGGCCGATATCCGAGTTCCCGGAGGAAGCCTGGAAGAATCCGCGCTGCGGGAGGTCGCGGACGAATTTCTCGAAGCCAACGGGCTGATGAGCGACGCGGTGATCTGGAACGGCCTGACCGCCGACGAGGAAGGCCGGCGCGTGGCGGAGTACGCGAACAGGAGCAACGGGATGGGGGTGGAGACCAGCTACATCCGGCTGGTTTTCCGCGAGGGGGCCCTGGTGGACGGGGATATTTACTGGCTGGATGTTCAGGAGATCAGCCAGAAGCGGCGCCACGTTATTCCGCCCACGGAAGCGCTGATTCGGTTCATGGGGGAAACACGGGACATGGAAAAGCCCTTTGCCATCCATGGGATGGAGCTGGTCTACTGGTTGGACGTCGCCAGCTTTGAGGGAGACAGCACCGCTGTTATCGATACTGCGCTTCCGGCTTGGAAGGTGTCCTTCGGTGACGGACAGGTTCGATATATTTATGCATACGAGCAATGAGGAGTGGCGTTATGAGTATCAGTTTTTGTTCGTTTTCCAGCGGAAGCAGCGGAAACAGCTACCTGGTCACCGGCGGCGATACCGCATTGCTGGTGGATGCCGGGATCAGCGGGAAAAGGATTTTGGAGGGACTCCGGCACGCAGCCGTTTCGCCGGAGCGGGTCCGGGGGGTGTTTATTACCCATGAGCATCAGGATCACATTCGCAGTCTGGCGGCCCTGACAAAAAAACTGCCGCACATCCGGGCCTATGCCAACGAAGGGACCTGGGCGGCGCTGGGCGATCGGGTGCGTCAGGAGCAGCGGCGGACCTTTGTCACGGGCCGGCGGTTTGCCGTGGGCGACATTGAAGTGAAATCCTTCCCCATCTCCCACGACGCGGCGGAGCCGGTGGGGTTCTCCTTTTTTTCCGGTGGCAAGCAGGTCAGCATTGTGACCGATACCGGGCACATCACCGAAGAAATTTATCGGGAGATGGAAGAGGCGGACATTCTGGTGCTGGAATCCAATCACGACATTCACATGCTGAAAATGTGCAGCTACCCCTGGCACATCAAACAGCGAATTCTGGGAAAGGCGGGACATCTGTCCAACGAGGATGCCGCATCCGCTCTGTGCCGGATCGCTGCGGCCGGAAACAAACGGCGACAGATTTTGCTGGCCCACCTCAGCCGGGAAAACAATTTCCCGGAAATGGCCTTTCAGACGATCTGCAATCTGCTTCAGGAGGAGGAGATCTACCTGGGCGATCGGGTGCGGATTGAGACCATTTTAAAAGATCAGATCAGCCCGATATACGGCTGTCTGTAATGCGGAAAAATATATGGGGCTGTAGAGAAACATCCTTGAAGGCACAGGGCTACGGTGGGAGAGGAAGGCGGCATCGTGAACATCAGCGTGATCTGCATCGGAAAGCTAAAAGAACGTTACTGGCGGGAGGCCTGTGATGAGTATCTGAAGCGACTGGCCCGGTATGCGACCGTGGCGGTGGAGGAAATGAAGGAGGCCGACCCGGAAACGGAGGGGCAGGCGATTCTGAAGCGGATCAAAAAAGAAAGCTACGTCATTACGCTGGAAATCAAGGGGCAGGCCCTGACCTCGGAAGAGCTTTCCGGCCGGCTCCGGATCCTGGGACTGGAGGGAAGGAGCGATATTACCTTTGTCATCGGCGGCTCCGACGGACTGTCCGGCCGGGTATCAGCCCGGGCAGACGAGAAGCTTTCCTTTTCCCGCATGACCTTTCCCCATCAAATGATCCGGGTGTTTCTGCTGGAGCAGATTTACCGGAGTTTTAAGATCATGAAAGGAGAAACGTACCACAAATGAAGCGGCTGTTTTACCTGCAAAAGAGCCTGCTGCGGGAGATTGATTACTGGGCGGCAGCGGTACCGGAGAGAGATATGGACCCGGACTGGGAAAGGGTACATCTGGCCAGCTGTGCCCGGGTGGGGTACCGGCTGGCAGAAAAGCGGGGATTGGATGCCGATTTAGCCTCCTGTGCCTGCGCTATCCACGACTACGGCAGGATCATTACCGGGAAGCAGGCAGGCCACGCGGAAGCGGGATATCTGCCCGTTATGGCATTTCTGGAGAAAACCGGCCTGTTTTCCGGGGAAGAAATCCTGCAGCTGGGAGAAAGCCTTCGGAATCACAGCAAAAAAGGAGAAGTAGGGTCGCCGTTGGAAGAGGTGGTCAAGGATGCAGATATTCTGGACTTCTATCAGTACGGGCAGATCAAAATGAGGGAAGATCAGCGGGTGCGGCTGGAACGGCTGCTGGCAGAGGGATAGCGACGCGGAAAGGGTGGGAACGCGAAGACACGATAACATTGTATACAGTATTTTTTCTCTTTACCCAAAGGCGCTTTTGTGGTACCATTAACCCGAGGCGTTTTTTTCGTAAAGCCGATAAAATCAGCGCCAACAGGCACCAACAGCGAGCGGCAAAGCAAAAAAGAAAACGAGGATGAGCATGTTGATCAAGAAATGCAGGGAATTTTCCATTCCCCTGATTGCAGGAGTCCTTCTTGCGGTCGTCTGGGCCAATGTGGCGCCGGAGAGCTATCACCACCTGGTTCACACTCCCATTTTCGGCGAGCATATCAGCCTTCACTGGTTGGTCAACGACGTGTTTATGGTCTTTTTCTTCGGGATTGCCGGTGTGGAGATCGTGAACAGCCTATCGCCGGGAGGGGCACTGAATCCGGTAAAAAAGGCGATTACGCCCCTGATGGCTACTGCCGGCGGCGTTATTGGGCCGGTGATCCTGTTTTTCATTCTCAACAGCCTGATCGGCAGCCCGGATTTTTCCAACGGGTGGGGCATCACCACCGCTACGGATATTGCTTTGGCCTGGCTGCTGGCCCGGCTCATTTTCGGCTCGGACCATCCGGCGGTCAGCTTCCTGCTCCTGCTGGCAGTCGTGGATGACGGTATCGGCCTGGCTATCATCGCCATCTTTTACCCGGATCCCTTGAACCCCACGGAGCCCCTGTGGCTGCTCCTGGTGGCGGCGGGCATGCTGGTGGCCTGCGCCTTTAGAAAAAAGGGCGTAAGCAGCTACTGGCTCTACGTTTTGGTGGCCGGTGTCATCAGCTGGATCGGGATGCACAATGCCCACCTTCACCCTGCCCTGTCTTTGGTCTTCATCGTTCCCTTCATGCCCAGGACCGGAGAGGTGGTCCCCCATCAAGACGCGCATGGACTGGACGATGCGGCCTGCTGCTCCACCCTCAGCACCTTTGAACACCAGGTAACGCCCGTGGTGGATTTCGGCCTGCTGTTTTTCGGACTGACCAATGCAGGGGTCGAATTTGCCGCCATTTCCAACCTGACCTGGATCATTTTCATCTCCATCGTGTTGGGCAAGACCATGGGCATTTCCCTGATGTCCTATGCGGCGCTGCTCATGGGCTTTAAGCTGCCGGAGGGCATGAACAAGCGAGATGTGCTGATGGCCGGTCTCATCGGCGGCATGGGGCTGACGGTCGCCCTTTTTGTAGCCGGAGCCGCCTTTGTGGATCCGGTGCTTCAGGGGGCGGCCAAGATGGGCGCTCTGTTTACCGCCAGCGTCTTTCTCCTGGGATTCGTTGTTGCTAAACTTCTGGGGATCCGGCGGCAAGGCTGCTAGCTTTCCGAAATCAGGCGGACAGGCGGAGATGGGAAGCTGCCGTTATTGGTGTCGGCAGAGCGTCCCGGCTCCTGTCAGGGCTGCCGGGCAGAGAAAGCAGATATCCGAACATACCTTCCGTCGTTCGAGGGGCCTTTCAGCGGTTCTTCGAACGATTGGGAGTTTTTTTCGCGTCTGAAACCGATTCATAGGCCCGTTTGTAGTAATGGATTTTTTCAAAGGTGTGGGGGTCGGTCCTGAGCCGGAGGGAAAGGAGGAGGAAAATTGCTACGTTGAGCAGAAGCGCGATCAAGCCGCAGTGACTGGCAGGCAGATGGAAGAAGAATCGCAGGGCAACCAGAGCAATCAGACCGAAAAGGATCCCCCAAAAGGCCGCTTTTGGATGAGACTTTTCCCAGAAAAGGGCCCCCAGCACCGGTACAATCACCTGGGCGGTCCCGCTCATGGCGACGGTTCCCGTATCCACAATGACGACCGGGCTGTTGATCAACAGCAAAAACGCAAGGGCAGAAATCACCAGCACAGCTCGCTTCGCTACCAGAACCAGCCGCTTTTCGGAGGCGGCCGGATCGATATAGCGGCGATGGAGATCAATGGTATAGATGGCGGCCACGGCATGAATTTGCGAGTTGGCCGTAGACAGCGCTGCCGCCGCCGCGCCGCAGAAAAGGAAGGCGGCCACGGAGCCGGTCGCATAGGTCACCAGGATGGCGGGAATGACCGTTTCCGCCTCGGAGATGTCGGGAGCCAGCAAAATGCCGGCGGAGCCGGACAGGATGCTGCCCAGATACATGATGGCGGCAAAGGTCAGCAGAAGAGGCATGATCCGGAAGGAGGAGGGGCGGCCCACGGCGTAGGCCCGGATCCACATCGGCGGGCCCATTACGGCGCCCAGGGGGATGATGCCGAACATGGCCAGCCAGGAAAGAACCCGGCTGTTCCCTTCCTCATCCCGCAGGGTCACATGGTGCAGACCTTTTTCTGTCAGGGACTGAAACACCTGCTCCGCTCCTCCGGCGATGCGGAGAGAGAGAAACCCGATGGCCAGCATAGCGATAAAGATCAAAGCGCCGTAAAAAACGTCGGCCAGGGCTACGGCTCGAAGGCCCCCGGCCCACAGATAGATCATAATGATCAGATAAAACAGCAGGCCGCTGATTTTCCAGGGGATCAGCCCGCCCGTGGCCACCTGGATCAGATAAGCGCCCCCCGACAGCTGGATCTGAAGATAGGGGATGGTGAAGACCAGCATGACTAAGGTGATCAGGACGTTCAGCGCAGGAGAGCCGTAGATGTCGTGAAAGAAATCCGAGGGGGTAAGATATCCGTTTTTTTTGCCGTAGAACCAAATTCGCCGTCCCAGGACCATAAACAGGATGCCAAAGAGGGCATTCCAGGCGAAGGCGGTCAGATAAACGGGGCCGTTAAAATAGAAGGAGGAGGCAGAGCCCAGGAAGGCGAAGGAGCTGACCCAGGTGGCGTAAACGGTGAATGCCAGCAGCGGCAGGGACATGCTTCGATCCTGAAGGAAGAAGTTTTCCAGGGTCGGCAGAGATTTGCCTCGGGCGACCTCCGCCAAAACCAGGGGAACGAAGGTAAAGACAAAGATAATCATCAGGGCGGAGGTGGAAGCAGGCACAGGCGGATCCTTTCAGCAACCGAACCAAGGATAGCGTCCAAGGGGCGGGAGAGCGGGGAGAGCGCGGGGGTTCTGAGCTTGATTCGCTCCCCGGCGCTCTGCCTCGGCGCCTTTGATATGGATTATATCACAGAAAAGGAGTATAATGAGAAAAAGTCTCGAAAAAGGCCTTCGAAAAGGCAGCGGAGGGAATCATGCACCAGCCCGCCATTATCTTTTCGTTTATCCTGTTGAATCTGATTATGGCCTCCTTCTACTTTTTCCTGTTCTCCATGGACAGTCGGGGAGGCTTTGTGAAATATTGGGGGTTCTGCTGGCTTTTTTATGCCGGAAGCCTGTTTTTTCTGCTGCTGTCCCTGAGCTATCCCACCGCTGTTTTCCCGGTCCTCCGAAAAACACTGGACATGCTGAACATTGCATGTCTGTTGTTCGGCGCCTATTCCTTTGCCCGGATCCCGATTCCCGGATACTGGTATCGCTTCTCCCTCTATTTGCTCCTGTGGATGGTCATCGGCGTAGTGTACCGGTTCGACATGATCTCTCTTTTTCTTCCCATTGCCTCCTATCAGGTGGTGCTGACGGTGACCCTTTGCGGTGTCCTCTGCCGGAGATGGCCGGTTTCCATGCAGGAAAAAGCGCTGTTTACCGGTATTTTTTTAATCTGGGGCATTGGGAAAGCAGTCTTTTCCATTTTTGAAGCCCAGTACAACCAGAGCTTCGGCTTTTACCTGATAGAAATTTTGTTTTCTAACGTACTCAATGTCTGTATTTTCGTCATCTATATCCTGAAAAGCCGGGCCGAAATCTCCCGGGCAGATCGGATGTTTAAGGTCATTGCGGAAAATGCGGCAGATGTCATTTTTTATTATACGCTGGGGGCCGCTCCAGGATTTACTTACATTTCCCCCTCCATTGAAGCCATGACCGGTCATTCGCCGGAAAGCTTTTACAGCAACCCCAGGTACTATTATGAGCTGCTGGACCCGGCGGACTATGAAAAGGCGGACGAGCTACTGGAAGGACGACGCGGAGAGAGCCCGCCGTCCCACTCCCGGCTGACCCTTTACCATAAAAACGGCAAGCGGATATTTGGAGAGGTGACCGCTACCGTCATTGTTCAAAAAGGGGAGCCGGTGGCCATCGAAGGGTTTCTCCGGGATGTGACGCTGCAGAAGCTGGCAGAGGACGAGATCCAGGCAGCCCGGAAATCCCGGGAGCTGCTGCTTTCCTGTATCTCTCACGAGCTGAAAACCCCCATCACTTCCATTTTAGGCTACGCCAGCGCGCTGAAGGACGGAGCTCTTCGGGAAGAGGAGGAAGTGCGGCAGGCCATGGACATCGTGATTCGAAAATCCATGACCCTGGAACGGCTGATCAACGATTTGTTTCAACTTTCCAAGCTGGAAACCAACCAGCTTTCCTTCCGGTTTTGCCGGATGGAGGCGCTGGATCTGGCCATCGGGCTGATCAACAAGCATGCGCTGGATATCCGGAAGAACCAGCTGGAGCTGCGAACCGCCATCGACTATGAGAGCCTGTCCAAAGCCTTCTTGAATGTGGATCCGGAGCGAATCGATCAGGTCTTCGGCAATTTGATTTCCAATGCGATTAAATATACCCGGGCAGGAGATCGAATTTCGTGGAAATTCCGGATGGATAAAAAGGCCCGGAGCCTGCTGATTCAGGTCAGCGATTCCGGGACAGGGATTTCACAAGGAGATCTGCCCCATATCTTCGACGGCTTTTACCGGGGAGCGCCGCCGCCGGAGGCTCGCCGGGATTCCAGCTCCGGATTGGGGCTGACCATCTGCAAAGCGCTGGTGGAGGCTCACGGCGGGCAGATCACCGCCAAAAGCCGCCTGGGGAAGGGCAGCACCTTTTCGATCCGGCTGCCCGTTTGCGACGGAGAAGAGC
>JBGYKY010000006.1:0-4771 GCA_041836105.1 Bacillota bacterium
CAATGCGCTGAAGGCTGACGTGGCTCGGCTGACCCGGGAGCTGGAGCGGTACCGCGGATCGGAAGGCGTGGTACTGGAGACCCTGGAGGCGGCCAAAGCGCTGATGGGCGATATCTGTGGGAGCGCCGAGCGGAAGGCGGAGATTTTGCTGAAAAATGCCGAGCTGGATGCCGAGCTGATCACCCGGGAGGCCAAGGAATCGGTGGAGCGGCTGACAGAGGAGAGCCTTCTTTTGAAAAACCGCTTTATGTCCTTTCAGACCAAGTATAGGTCTCTGCTGGAATCGGAGCTGGAACGCTTTGACAGCCTCAGCCTGGAGCTGTTTGCCGAGTTTGGCCTGGACGAGCTGGAGATGTCCCGGTCGCACGGAGCTTCCTCCCGCAGGGAGCCTCCTTTGACATCGGCTGCTGCCAGGTCTGCAGCGCTTTCACCGGCATCGGCAGAACCGGGCCGGGTTGCCCCGCGGGTATCGTCAGCGCCGCCGTCTGCGGGAGATCAGGAGATGGCCAAGACCATGCTCAACATTCGGATGGCAGATGGAGAATAGGCCGGGTATATGCTTTACATCATCATTATTTTTGCGGTTGCCCTGGATCAGCTGACCAAATGGCAGATCCAGCAGTCCATGATATTGAACCAGTCCATACCTGTCTGGGAGGGCGTGTTCAGCCTTACCTACATCCACAATACGGGCGCCGCCTTCAGTATGCTGACGGGGAAGACCGCCCTGCTTGCTCTCCTTCAGGCGGCGATCATCGGGTTTCTCCTGGCGTATGCCATTCGAAAGCGAAGGGGGATGCCGCTCCTGCTGCAGACGGCCCTGGCCCTCATCATCGGCGGGGGCGCCGGCAACCTGATCGATCGGCTGTGCCGGGGCTACGTGGTGGATTTTCTGGATTTTCACGTCTGGCCCGTTTTCAATGTGGCCGATATCAGCGTGGTGGCAGGCTGTGGGCTGTTGGTCGCCTATGTACTTTTCATGGAAGGAAGAGAGCGAAAGGGAAGGGAAAGCCGTGGAGCGGTCCATTGATTTTATCGTCGAGGAGGCACAGGAGGGAGCACGGCTGGATGTGGTCCTTTCTCTGTTTTCAGAGGATGTTTCCCGGAGCCGGATCCAGAGGCTTATTGAAGAGGGGAGGGTGCGGGTCGATGGGCAGGTCTGCCGGGAAAAAAAGCATCCGGTCCGGGAGGGAGACCGGATTACGGCCGTATTTCCCGAACCGGCGCCCCTGGCGGTGGAACCGGAGGAGCTGCCCATCGATATCGTTTACGAGGATTCCGACGTGCTGGTCATTAATAAGGCCCGGGGTGTGGTCGTTCATCCCGGCGCCGGAAACGAGCGGGGGACCCTGGTGAACGCCATTCTGCATCACTGCGGCGAGAGCCTGTCCTCGATCAACGGCGTCATTCGCCCAGGCATCGTGCACCGGATCGACAAGGACACCAGCGGCCTCCTGATGGTGGCCAAGAACGACCGGGCCCATCAGCAGCTTTCGGAGCAGCTGGCAGCCCACGATACCACCCGGGTATATTACGCTCTGGTTCACTGCAGCCTGGCCACCGGATCCGGGACCGTGGATCGCCCTCTGGAGCGGGATCCCAGAAACAGGCTTCGCTACAGGGTCGCAGAGCCGGGGAGAGGAAAGCGGGCGGTGACGCATTACCGGGTTCTGGAGAGCTTTGGCACGGCCGCATACCTGGAGCTGAAGCTGGAGACCGGACGGACACATCAGATCCGGGCGCATATGGCGTTTCTGAAGCACCCCCTGCTGGGCGACCCTGTCTATGGACCTAAAAACGGATTCCCCGGTGCAAGAGGACAGATGCTCCATGCCGGGATACTGGGCTTTCGCCATCCGACCACCGGAGAGTATCTGGAATTTAAGGCCGCGCTGCCCGAAGATTTTCAGCGGGTATTGAACAAATTGAGAGGAAGGGATCTGCCATGAATAAAGTGACGTTTAAGCCGGGAACCATGCTGAATCCGGTGCCGGTGGTGATGGTCAGCTGCGGGACCATCGCCTCCCCTAATATTGTAACCATTGCCTGGACGGGCATCCTCAATTCGGAACCGCCCATTACCTATGTCGCTGTTCGGAAATCCCGCTATTCCCACCGGCTGATCAGCGATTCCGGTGAATTTGTCATCAACCTGACCACGGAGCAGATGGCGGAGGCTGCTGATTTTTGCGGCGTTCGGTCCGGCAGAGAGGTAGACAAGTTTCAGGCCCGAGGCCTGACGGCGGTAGCTGGCAGCGAGGTCAGCGCCCCCATGATCCTGGAGTCACCGGTCAATCTGGAGTGCCGGGTGCTGGAGGTGAAGAGCTTTCCCTCTCACGACGTATTCATGGCCGAGATCATAGCGGTTCACGCCGATCAGGATTTGCTTGATAAAGCGGGGAAATTGCGGCTGGACAGGGCCGGGCTGCTGTGCTACAGCCATGGAGAATATTTTGGGCTCAAGCAGCGCCCTTTGGGGCGATTCGGGTTTTCCGTCATGAAGGCCAAAACAAAAAAGAAATTGGAAGGCCGGAAAAGAGCCGTTATGCGGAACAAAAAAGGAAAAGCAGGAGGATGATAGCCTCCTGCTTTTCCTGTCTGAGCGTCGGTGGATTGTGATGGTGGCCGCTCCGGGGATCGACGGGCGGGACCTGATTACTTCCGATGGATAGCGGTTGAATGGGAGGGGAGAGGGTGCTGCCGGATGTACTTGAGACATTCCTCGCAGACGGCTCCCCCCTTAAAGGCAACGGCCCCGTAGGGGCTGCTGCACAGAGAGCAGGATGGCTTCATATTGCCTCCCTCCTTTGTTCCTTTGACGCCCAGATCAATGGTTGCCGTGTTCCACCTCAGTATAGCAGAGAAGGAAAGGCCCGGCAGGGGAATTTCATTGGACTGTTGAAATTCCGTTCATTCCTGTCGGAATCCGGTGATTTTTTGAAAACCGGACGGAGAGCCCGGGGGTCAGCGGATGGCAGTGATGGCCTTTCCGGTCCGCTGCCGGATAAAGTCCCGAAACTCCTGAACCGTTCCGCCGGAGAGAGTCCGCTTATCGAATACCTGAGCATAGAAGGCATTGAGCATAAAAATGAAATAATCGGGGGCTTCCGCAATAGCCGCGATCCCTTCGTAGGTCCACTGGGTTTTGCCGATGTCGGCTACCGAGCGGTATTCCTCCGGGAGGAAGGTCACGGTGATCTTTTCGAGCCCGGTCAGCTTTTTTCGACCGGACAGAAACCCGTTGACGGAATCCTCCAGCAGCAGGACCAGCAGCAGGGCCAGCAGGGCCAGCCAGCTGATTAGGGTCCGGCCGGTGATTTCAAAGCCGTTTTCACCGGGCATGAGAGAAAGCGCCAGGCCCAGGATGAATACGGACCAGCCGAAAATGCGGGTGAAGAGGTTTTTCCGCCTTCGAAGGGTCTTTCTCATCCCCCTGGCCATGGCGGTGAGGGCACGCTGGTCATATCGGGTCACAAAGGTAAAGGCCGCCTTGCCGCTTTCATTGGAGAAGGTCGCTCCACTGCCATTGCCGTTCCCATCGGCAACGGCCGCTTCACCGCTCCTGCCGCCGGATCCGGCGTCGCTGTTTTCGCTGAAAATATCCTGTTCTGTTCGGACGTTCATGGGTTTATTCTCCTTTATGGCTGATGCTGACGTCGATGGAAGGAGTGACGTACAGGGTATGGTGGTCGGTAAAGGTCACCCGCCCGGGACGGGCGCCTCGAGGCTTCTTCACGCAGCGTACCCGGGTATAGTCCACGGGAACATTTTCAGAGCTGCGCCCTTTGCTGTAAAAGGCTGCAACGGAGGCGGCCGCCCGCAGGGAGTCGGCGGAGGGCTCCCTGCCCTCCGTAAAAAGTATGACATGGGATCCGGCCAGATCCTTAGCGTGGAACCAGAGATCCTTAGGACCGGCTGTCCGGAAGGTGAGATGATCATTGTCGGCGTTATTCCGGCCGGCCAGGATCCGGAGGCCCTCCGGGGATCGGTATTCGTGAGGACAGGATCGCGCCCTTGGGGCTTTGGCATCCGCTTTCCTTTTTCGGATAAAGCCGTTTTCCGCCAGCTCGGCGCGGAGGGCTTCCACCTCCTCGGGCAGGGAGGCGGCCTCCAGAAATTCGGCTACGGATTCGATATAAAGGATTTCCTCTTCCGTTTCCTCCAGCTGGAGCTGCTTTTCCCGGACGGCGGTTTTGGCCTTTCCGTATTTTTTAAAATAGCTCTGAGCGTTTTTCGCGGGAGACAGGCGCTTGTCCAGAGGAATGGAGAGAGGCGCTCCATCATAGTAATTGGTGAGGGTAACGGTGTCGTCTCCAGGGCGGATGCAGTGAAGGTTGGCCGTCAGAAGCTCCCCGTAAAGCCGGTATTTTTCGGAGTTTTCCGCCTCCAGCCGATCCTCCTGCAGCCGTTGCTTTTTCAGGTACAGCTTTTGCAGGATGCTCCGAAGGGTTTTGTCCAGATCGGCGCTCTTTTGGCGGACCCGATTGGAGGAGTCGCGGTGAGCATAATAGTATTCCAGTGCCTGGCTGAGGCTGTCAAAATACAGCGTGGATACCTCCGGCGATTCGGGCAGCAGAGGGATCAGGTGAAAATCCAGCGGATGCTCGCCGTTCAGCAGATGGACCTGGGGGCGTCCGGCGCCCTCTGTCATGGCCTGCCGGAGGCTGCTCAACTGAGCGAAAAGTGCGGCGGCAGGGTTGGCGGAAAATCCGGGGGACGTTGCCGCAGAGCGGCTGACCGCTTCGGCCAGGGATAGGCTGACGCCCTGAAC
>JBGYKY010000007.1:0-4044 GCA_041836105.1 Bacillota bacterium
CTTCCCCGACAGCAGCCGCATCAGCCCCAGGGCGGCGGACTATGTGGCCACGGTGGTGGGCGGCGGCATCATGAACGGGGATTCCACCGGGAATTTCTATCCCCAGGGACTGACGACCCGGGCACAGGCAGCCAAGGTTTTATACGTTTATTCCAATTTGCGGAGCGGGATCGAGTAGGGGCCCCTCGCCGCCATATGAGAATGAGGTTTACATGATTCAATTGAAAACTCTGAACTGTGGAGTCCGGGTGGCCATGGAGAAAATTCCCCATGTCCAGTCGGTGTCCATCGGTATCTGGGTAAGGACCGGCGCGGTGGACGAGGTGCGAAGCAACGCCGGGATTTCCCATTACATTGAGCATATGCTCTTTAAAGGGACCGAGACAAGAAGCGCCCGGCAGCTTGCCGAGGATGTGGATAAGATCGGCGGCCAGATGAATGCGTTTACGGGAAAGGAGGCCACCTGCTACTACATCAAGACCCTGTCCTCCAATGCGGAGCGCTCCGCTGAGATCCTGCTGGATATGTTCCTCCATTCCCGGTTCGATAAAAGAGAAATGGGAAAGGAAAAAAAGGTCATCTGCGAGGAGATCAAAATGATTGAGGATTCTCCCGAGGACGATGTCCACGATATTATCTGTGAGCTGCTGTTTAAAGGCCATCCTCTGGCCAACTCCATCATCGGCACCCCGTCCTCTCTTCGGGGAATCAGCCGGGATGCTCTTCTCCGATATTTGGAGGAGGAGTATACCCGTGACAACATCGTTGTCTCGGTGGCGGGTAATTTTGAAGAGGATCATATTTGCAGTCTCTTTGACGGTAAGCTGAACGGGCTAAAGCCGAAAAAGCCGCTCAAGGCGGCGGGAAAGGCCATGTATCAGCCTCGGTTTCGGGTAAAGGTCAAGGATATCGAGCAGACACACCTCTGCATGGGGATTCCCACCTTCGGACTGCAGGATGACCGGCACTATGCCCAGATTCTTCTCAACAATATGATGGGCGGCTCCATGAGCTCCCGCCTGTTCCAGAACATCCGGGAGGAGAAGGGACTGGCCTATTCCGTCTATTCCGCGGCCAGCTCCTTTGCCGATGAGGGGTACTTTAACATTTATGCCGGGGTCAGCCACGATAAGCTGGAGGCGGCTATCGACGGGATCCGGGAGGAACTGCGAAAGCTGAAGGAGGAAGGGATTTCCGAGGAGGAGCTGAGCATCGCCAAGGAGCAGATGAAGAGCCATTACATCTTCAGTCAGGAAAATGTGAACAGCCGGATGTTTGCCATCGGAAAGAGCAGCATCCTCCAGGGGCGGGTCTATGCGCCGGAGGAGGTTCTGGCGGGTATTGACGGAGTGCCACGGGAGGATCTAAAGCAGCTGTCAGAATTGCTGGCCGACGGAGCGGCGTATTCCGGCGCCGTAATTACCGACCGGAAGGTCGATTTGAAGCGGATGATGCGAAGCTGAGAAAACCGATGGCCGCCGCCGGAGAGGAGTGCCCGGCAGGGCGGCGATCTGTGAGGACATAGAATGGCAGAGTTTAGGATACAGAGCAAAACCGGGCGGTTGCCCGAATACGCCACGGAGGGTGCCGCCGGCATGGATCTGCGGGCTTTCTTGCCCGAGCCCCTGTGGCTCGCGCCGGGAGAGCGGCGGCAAATCCCCACGGGCATCTCCATACAGCTGCCGGAAGGCTATGAAGGGCAGGTGCGGGCCAGAAGCGGTTTGGCGCTCCGATACGGCATCGGGATGGTCAACGGTGTGGGAACCATCGATCGGGACTATCGGGGTGAAATTGGGGTGCTCCTCATCAACCTGGGCTCCGAACCGTTTTTGATCCGGGATGGGGATCGGATCGCACAGCTGGTCATCGCCCGGGTGGAACGGGTCCGATGGACGGAAGCGCCGCTGGAGGCGTCAGACCGGGGAACGGGCGGTTTCGGCCATACCGGCATATGACCGTTCCCGTTCCGCAGAGACATCCGAAGCAGGGTGGACGGGAAGGAAGCAGATAGAAGAAAAGGAGGGAAATGCATGCTGGGTTTCAAGAAGGAAAAAAAAGATCAAAAGGACGATGTGTTCTACGAACTGTTCGACGAGTTCATCCACAAGATCACCGGTGTTGCCGAGGCCTTTTCGGATCTGGTGCATCACTATGACGGAGTAGCCGATAAGGTGGCCCATATGAAGGTCATGGAAACCGACTGCGACATGCAGGCGCACAAGATTTTGAAAAAAATGAACGAGTCGGATAACCTGCCCTTTGACAAAGAGGATATGTACGCCCTGACCCGGGATATGGACGACATCGTGGATTTTATCGAGGAAGCATCCAGCCGGTTTGTGATCTTTGACGTTCAGGAGGTTCGCCCGGAAGCCATTGCCATTTCCGAGCTCCTGCTCCAGTGCATTCAGGAGCTGGAGGAGCTTTTCAGCAATCTGCGGGAAATCCATACCAGCCCCAATGTCAGAGCCCACATCATTGAGGTCAATCGCATCGAAAATGAAGGGGATATCCTCTACCGGAAGGCACTGACCAAGCTGTTTCGCAATGAGCAGAGCCCGGTGGAGATCGTTAAGTGGAAGGAGCTGTACGACGTATTGGAAAACAGCCTGGACGCCTGTGAAAACGTGGCCAACATCGTAGACGGTTTCGTTATGAAGAAAAATGCCTGAGGCCGGCCGATGATCGTAAGGGAAGACATTGAAAAACGGGAGCGCGAGACCTTATCTCCCTACGCGTCCTGCGCTCCTTCCATCAGAGGGAGAGCGTACCCGGAGGAGCCGTGCCGATTTCGTACCGATTACCAGCGGGATCGGGACAGGATTGTTCATTCCAAGGCATTTCGCCGACTGATGCATAAGACCCAGGTGTTTCTGGCGCCGGAGGGGGACCACTTCCGCACCCGGCTGACCCATACCCTGGAGGTTTCTCAGATCGCCCGGACCATCGCCCGGGGGCTGGCCTTAAACGAAGACTTGACCGAGGCCATTGCGCTGGGTCATGATCTGGGTCATACCCCCTTTGGCCACAACGGGGAGGAATTTCTGGCGGAGATCCACCCGAAGGGGTTTTGCCACAATGTACAGAGCCTTCGGGTGGTGGAGGTGCTGGAGGGGAGGAAAGGCATTCCGGGAATGAACCTGACCGAGGAGGTTCGGGATGGGATCCTGAATCATACCGGGAGCGGTATGCCCTTTACTCTGGAAGGGCAGATCGTGAGGCTCAGCGACCGGATCGCTTACATTAACCACGATATTGACGACGCGCTGAGAAGCGGAGTCATCTGTCAGGAGGATCTGCCGGCGGAGTGCCTGACGGTATTGGGAAACACACACCGAAGCCGGATCAATCACCTGGTGGAGGATATCATCCGTGAAAGCGACGGCCGGGATCGGATCGTGCAGAGCGAGGCATCCAAAGAGGCCATGAACCGGCTGAGAAGCTTTATGTTTGCCCGGGTATATCACAGCGGCCTGGTCAAGAAGGATGAGGACCTGGAAAAGGTGCGGCAGATGATCCGTCGGCTCTATACGTATTTTTTGGAACATCCGGAGCGGCTCCCCCAGGATGGGCAGCGGATGCTGGAAAAGTGGGGGGTTCACGAGATCGTTAAGGATCACATCGCCGGAATGACCGATCGATATGCCATGAACCTGTACGACGAGCTTTTTACCCCGAAGCCGTGGAGGAGCTTCTGATACCACAGACAGGAGATGATCAGGACTTGCAGCAGCGAGGAAACATTGCCGAAGAAATCAAAAGCAGGTGCAACATCGTGGATGTGGTAGGGCGGGTCGTGCCCCTGAAAAGAGCGGGTGCCAACCACAAGGGCCTCTGTCCCTTCCACAATGAAAAGACGCCTTCTTTTGTGGTGTCGGAGGATAAGCAGCTGTACACCTGCTTCGGCTGCGGCGCAACGGGGGATGTGATACGGTTCGTGGAGCAGTATTATCGGCTGGATTTTTTGGAGGCTGTGGAAAAGCTGGCCGGAGAGTACGGAATCCCTGTGGATGAGCGTTTTCAAAAGGATGCCCGGATTGAGCC
>JBGYKY010000008.1:0-5553 GCA_041836105.1 Bacillota bacterium
GTGGGGGAGCCGGTAGCCCGGGGAGAAGAGCTGGCGGAAGTGTCCGGCAGCGACTTCCGGAGGGTGCAGCAAGCTGCGGAAGCGGCTGCCGGCGCCTTTGCCATCGGATCCGAAGCGCCGGCGGCCCGGCCGCTGGTTCTGGAGGTTCTGGATGGCTGTGGGGCCAAAAACAAAAAAATTTAAAGACGGGCTACTTTTTTGTTGACAACATACAAAAAAATAGTAGAATATAGTTAAACAAATACAAACCGAAGAAGAGGAAGTAAAACCGATGAGCGGTCCTTCAGCGACTCCGGGGCGGTGAAAGCCGGAGGGATGACGTATCGGATAAGTGGGCCTCTGAGGGCGACGTGAAAGGGAGCCGCCGGGCTTCCACGGGGATTGATCCAGCGCTTTTTTCGTGAGGATTTTCCCGAGGGAGGGGGCGGCAGACTCCGAGTAGCGAAGACGCAGCGCCGGCGTAATGGGCGAGGGGTGTGATGGCACTCTGCTGAGAGAGCGGGCTTGTCCCGTTAAACAAGGTGGTACCGCAGGCTGACGCTTGTCCTTGTAGAGGACGGGCGTTTTTTGTTTCCGGCGACTGCTGCAGAGAACCCCTTTTTTCAGTAGGATCTGCGGAAAAAAGAAAGAAGAGGGAAAGAAAATGAATGCAAAGAAAAACGCAAAGAGAAATGCAAAGGGAAACGGACGCTTGCCCCTGATCCTGGCGTTGCTGATGATCCTGGCGGCGGCGCTGACCGGATGCAGCGGCCATTCCGGCGGCAGCACCGGCAATGCCGACCCGGATATCCCTGTCATTGGCATCGTTCAAATTGCCGAACATCCGTCGCTGGATACCATCCGCCTGAGTATTGTGGCCCAGCTGGCCGAACAGGGCTTCGTAGACGGGGAAACCGCTGTCATTGATTACAGGAATGCCCAGGGAGATATGGCCAACCTCAAGACCATCTGCCAATCCTTCGCCGCTCGGCCGGTAAGCCTGATTATTGCCATTGCCACGCCTTCGGCCCAGGCCGCCTTAGGGGAAACCACGGAGATCCCCATCGTATTCTCCGCCGTCACCGACCCTTTGGCCGCCGGGTTGGTGGAATCGCTGGATGCTCCGGGAGGAAATGTGACCGGCACCTCTGATCTGGTATCGGCTCAGAAAATTATGGATCTGGCCCTGCAGCTAACCCCGGATATTCAGACCGTGGGCGCCCTATACAATTCCAGCGAGGTGAATTCCGCTTCCGTGATTGAGGAGCTGAAGGCCTATGCGGCAGACAAGGGTCTGACGATTGTGGAAGCCACCGTGACCAATACCAGCGAGATACAGCAGGCTGCGCAATTTTTGGCCGACAGGGCGGATGCAGTGTTTTCGCCCACCGACAATACGGTAGCCTCGGCTATGCCGGTGGTAACGGAAACCCTGAACAGCGCGGGAATCCCCTTTTACGCGGGCGCTGACTCCATGGTCGCCGACGGGGCGCTGGCCACAAACGGTGTCAACTACGTGATTTTGGGACGGGAAACGGGAGCTATGGCCGCCGCCGTTTTGCTGGGAGCCGACCCTGCCGCAATGCCTGTCCGCACGATGACAGATACAACCGTTTACATCAATACCCGTACCGCGGCCCTGCTGGATATTCAAATCCCCGACTCTATTCTGAAGACGGCTACAGACCTGGCACAGTAACCGCCTCGCCGCTTGTGCAGTCCCCCTGACGGCGAGTCCGGAAGCGGGAACCGGACGATCAGAAGCGAAGTAAAAAAGAGACAGGAGAAAATCGGGATGATGACCTTTGCGGCTTTTATCGGCTCGGTGGAGCTGGGCGCTATCTATGCTATTCTGGCCCTGGGCGTGTTCCTGTCCTTCCGGACTCTCAACACCCCGGATCTGACCGTGGACGGCAGCATTGTAACCGGCGCCGCGGCTTCGGCGGTGATCTGCAGCCAGGGAGGAAGCCCGCTGCTGGCGCTGCTGGCTTCCTTCGGGCTGGGAGCTGCGGCAGGAATCACGACCGCGCTGCTTAGCGCAAAATTAAAAATCCAGCCCCTGCTGGCGGGTATCCTGGTGATGCTGGGTGCCTACTCCATCAATCTGCGGATCATGGGAAATCGGGCAAACCTGGCGCTGATGCAAAGCAGCACCGTGTATAAAAAAGTAGAGCAGGTTTTCCCCGGGGCATATACCCTGCTGGCCCTGGGGCTGCTTCTGACGGCCGGGACAGTACTGCTCCTGTTTCTGTTCCTGAACACCCGCATGGGCTTTGCTCTTCGGGCGACGGGGGACAATGAGGACATGGTCCGGGCTTCCGGCGTCAACAGCGACAGAATGAAGATGATCGGGCTGTCCCTGTCCAACGGGCTGGTGGGTCTGGCAGGCGGGCTGCTGGCCCAGTATCAATCCTATGCCGACATTGGGATGGGTGTAGGGATGGTGGTTATCGGGCTGGCCTCTGTTATCGTAGGCGAGGCCGTTTTCGGAACCGGCAGTCTGCTCCGGAGACTGACGGCGGTGGCGCTGGGCGCTATGCTGTATCGCTTGATCATCGCGGCGGCCCTATCCCTGGGGATGCCGCCCAACGATCTCAAGCTGGTTTCTGCGATCATTGTGGTGCTGGCCCTGTCGCTGGGGCGGCTGAGCGTCCGAAAAGGAGGAGGGTGAGATGCTGGAGCTTCAAGAGGTCACTAAGGTCTTCGGGAAAGGGAGCGTCAACGAAAAAACCGCCCTGGATCACCTGACCCTTACCGTAGGGGATGGAGAGTTCCTCACCATTATCGGAGACAACGGGGCGGGGAAGTCCACGCTGATGAACTGCATCGCCGGTGCTGCGCCTATCGATGAGGGCGCGATCCTGCTGGACGGAAAGGACCTGGCCCGACAGCCGGAGTACCGGCGCGCCGGGTGCATAGGTCGGGTCTTTCAGGATCCCCTGAGGGGGACGGCCTTTGATATGACCATCGAAGAAAACCTGTCGCTGGCCCTGTGCAAGCGGAGAGGATGCGGCCTCCGTCCGGGTATCAGCCGGAAGGATCGGGACGTCTTCCGGGAGCAGCTTTCCCGGCTGGAAATGGGCCTGGAGGACAGGATGCGGCAAAAAGTCAAGCTGCTGTCCGGCGGACAACGGCAGGGGCTGACCCTGCTGATGGCGGTGCTTTCCTCACCTCGGCTTCTTCTGCTGGACGAGCATACGGCAGCGCTGGATCCGGCGGCGGCCCGCAGGGTCATGGAGCTGACCAATCGATTTGCCCGGGAGCAGCGATTGACGGTGCTGATGATCACGCATAATATGAAAGCAGCCCTGGAGAACGGGACCCGCACCATTTTGATGAGGGAAGGACGAATCCTTTTGGATGTTCGGGGCAAAGAGCGGCAGGCCATGACAGTGGACAGCCTGGTATCCCGATTCGACATCGAAAACGACCGGATGAGGCTTCTTTAGATCTCATCCGGTCGTTTTTTCCGGGAGCTCTTCTTAAGGGGGCTTATGGGCCGGCTACTTCAGCCGCTCCGGGTTCAGCCCCTGAAGCTCCGGCAGAAGGAACAGTCCATCCTTGCGGATCAGCACGTCGTCGAACCAGATCTCACCGCCGCCGTACTCGGGGCGCTGGATCATCACCAGATCCCAGTGGACCGACGACACATTCCCATTATTCGCTTCCTGATAGGCCATGCCGGGGGTCAGATGGAAGCTACCGGCGATTTTTTCGTCAAAGAGGGTATCCTTCATGGGATGGAGGATATAAGGGTTGACGCCGATAGCAAACTCTCCGAAATACCGGGCGCCCTCATCGGTGTCCAGATATGCGTTGATCCGCCGGGTGTCGTTGGCCTCCGCCTCTGTGATCCTCCCGTCCTTTACGTGAAACACGATGTTTTCATAGGTAAAGCCCTGGGCCTCCGACGGGGTATTATAGGAAATCACTCCGTTGACGGAATCCCGGATGGGGGCGGTATAGACCTCGCCGTCGGGGATGTTCCGCTCGCCGTCGCACTTGATGGCTTTGATACCCTTGATCGAAAAGCGCAGGTCGGTGCCCGGTCCTACCAGGCGAACCCGGTCGGTGCGCTCCATCAGCTCCACCAGGGGATTCATGGCTCGGCTCATCTTCTGATAATCCAGAGTGCACACGTCGAAATAGAAATTCTCAAAGGCTTCTTGGCTGGTGTTGGCCAGCTGAGCCATGGCGGGACCCGGGTATCGGAGAACGACCCACTTGGTTTCGTTGACCCGATAATCGGTGACAGGACGGAGCATCCTGCTGTACAGGTTCATCTGCTCCGGAGGAACATCGGCCATTTCAGCGCTGTTGGCCCCGCCCCGAACGGCGATGAAGGCATCCATGCCCTTCATCTGAGCCAGCTGATATTCCTTCATCAGCTCCAGCTGCTCTTCCCGGCAGCCCAGCACGATTTCCCGGCTGATCATCGAGTCCCGGATTTCGACATAGGGCAGCGCGCCCCGACTGTAGGCATCCTTGATCAGCTGGCGCACCAGGGGGCGGCAGCCGTCTCCCTCATAAGAAATCAGTACCTTTTCTCCCGGGCGGAGGGAGCAGGAGTAGTCGATCAGCACCTGGGACAGTTTCTTTACTCTTGGATCCATAGTATCTCCTTTATCTGTTATCTGCATGAGGCAATTAGGTACATACACACGTGAAGCGCTGCGAAACTCATAATCGGCTGCGAACGGTGCGAAAAGCGCTGCGAAGGCAACGGTTGAGGCCGAGTACCTGAGTTGCCCCCTTCCGGCGGCGTTTAACACCCGGCCGAAAGGAAATTAAATAAATTATACCACAAAAGCAAGAAGTTGTTTCAAGAATTCGAAAATTGTGTTAAAATTGGGTATATTGTCGATTATGAAACCTTATAGCCTGACATATAACTTCTTTGATGAAGGAGGAAGAGGAAAGCAATGACCGATAAAACGATGGAAGAAGCTGTCCGAAGAGGGGAGCCCCCGGCGATGGCAGAGAAGCGAAATGTGGTGACCCTCAGCCAGATGATGATGCCCAGCCAGGCCAATGTGGCCGGTAATGTCCACGGCGGAGAAATCATGAAAATGATGGACACGGCGGCGGGAGCCGTGGCCCGGAAATACTCCAGATCCAACTGTGTTACCGCTCGGGTGGACGAGCTGCAGTTCCACCTGCCCATCTTTGTGGGAGCATTCGTGTCCTGTACGGCTACCCTGGTCTATACGGGCCGATCCTCCATGGAGGTATATGTGGAGGTTGCCTATGAGGAGCTGGAATCGGAGCAGGGGCCGCAGCACGCCCTTTCCGCCTATTTCACCATGGTGGCTTTGGGGAAAAACGGCCGCCCCAGAGCCGTGCAGCCCTTCGTGCCGGAAACAGACCGGGAAAAGGAGCTGCACTGTCTGGCGGAGAGCCGGGTGGAGACCTACAAAAATCGTCCAAAAACTCCCGAAAAATGTAATGTGATAAGACATATGTTACAGAAATAAACAAAAAAGAGAGAACCCATGATACAATAGTTTCGACGAAAAAACATAAGTCTCATAAAAGGAGTATCTCTCATATGAATAGTATAACCGAAGAAATGAA
>JBGYKY010000009.1:0-9417 GCA_041836105.1 Bacillota bacterium
AATGTCATATGTAACCAAATCCCCTTGGGTCATCCATTACGACGGCTCCAGCTGCAACGGATGTGATATCGAAGTGTTAGCCTGTCTGACGCCCATGTACGATGTGGAGCGGTTCGGCATCATCAATACGGGAAACCCCAAGCATGCCGATGTATTCCTGGTCACCGGCGCCATCAACGAACAGAACAAGGCGGTGGTCCAGCAGATCTATGATCAGATGCCGGATCCCAAGGTAGTCGTCGCAGTCGGCATCTGTGCCACCTCCGGCGGCATCTTCAAGGAGTGCTATAACATTATGGGGGGGACCGATACGGTCATCCCGGTGGATGTATACGTTCCCGGCTGCGCGGCCAGACCGGAGGCCATCATCGACGGTGTGGTCAAGGGCCTGGGCGTTCTGGCGGAAAAACGGGCCGCGCAGCGGGCCGCGTCCGGGGGGAAGCCTGCGGCGGCGCAGACAGCAGCCGCGGACATGCCGGCGGACAGTGCAGCTCCTCGGTCGGAGGATGCGGACATGAAGGAGGAAGCATAGATGTCAGATAGTATCGTTAACGGCAAGACTTTTATCCCGGTGGAGTCCGCCAAGCTGGTGGAAACGTTGATGGACATGAAAGCGGAGGGCTACCGTCTGGGGCAGATCTGTGCCACCAAGGTATCTGAAGGATTTGAGATTATTTACTCTCTGGACAAGGATCACAGCCTGCGGAACCTGAAGCTGACCATTCCCGAGGAAGAGGAAATCATGAGCGTCACCGGCGTCTACTGGGCGGCGTTCATCTATGAAAACGAAATGCAGGATCTGTTTGGTGTAAAAATCAAGCACATGGCACTGAACTACGGAGGTCATTTCTTCAAGGTAGCCGAGCCGACGCCATGGAATCCGAAGCAATAGGAAAGAGAGAGTGAGACAATGGGCAAGCGAACAATCATCCCCTTCGGACCACAGCATCCGGTGTTGCCGGAGCCGATCCATCTGGACCTGGTGATCGAGGACGAAACCGTGGTGGAGGCGATCCCCTCCATCGGCTTTATCCACCGGGGCCTGGAAAAGCTGGTAGAAAAGAAGGAATACATCGAAATGGTGTATATCATCGAAAGAGTCTGCGGAATTTGCAGCTTTGGCCACGGGTGGGGCTACTGCGCCGCCGTGGAGGGCGCCATGGATATCCAGGTTCCCAAGCGGGCGGAGTACCTGCGCTCCATCTGGCACGAGCTGTCCCGGATGCACAGCCATTTGCTGTGGCTGGGCCTGCTGGCGGACGGCTTCGGGTTTGAAAGCCTGTTTATGCATACCTGGAAAATCCGGGAGACCTTCCTGGACATTTTGGAAAAGACCAGCGGCGGCCGGGTAATCTTTTCCGTCTGCAAGGTGGGAGGTGTGCGCAAGGATATCGACGCAGACACCCTGAAAAGCATCGATGAAACCCTTTCCGGCATCCGGAAGGAGATCGAAGAGCTGAAGGAAGTATTTCTGGAGGACGAATCCATTAAGAACCGGCTGTGCGGCGTAGGCTATCTGTCGAAAGAAGATGCCATGGAGCTGTGTGCGGTAGGGCCGATGGCCAGGGCTTCCGGCATTCGGCTGGATATGCGCCTGAACGGAGATGGTGCTTACGGTGAGCTGGACTTTGAGCCGGTGGTCACTACGGAAGGGGACTGCTACGGGCGGACGAAGGTGCGGGTGTACGAGGTGCTTCAGTCTATCGATCTGATCCACCAGGCAGTGGAAAAAATCCCCGAAGGGGAGCTGTCGGTGCCGGTAACAGGGCCGGCCACCGGAGAATTTATGGCACGGATTGAGCAGCCCCGGGGCGAGGCCTATTACTACGCAAAGGGCAACGGGACGAAGTTCCTGGAAAGGATGCGGGTCCGGACGCCGACCAATATGAACATTCCGGCATTAGTTAAAACCCTGCAGGGTTGTGATCTGGCGGACGTGCCCATGCTGGTTCTGACCATCGATCCCTGCATCAGCTGTACGGAAAGGTAGGTGGCAGGCTTGTTGGTATCAAAAATCAGTAAACTGGTGTTAAAGAGCCTGTTTAAAAAACCGGCTACCAAGATGTATCCGGTGGTTCCCAGGGCTTGGGAAGAGCGGACGCGAGGCCACATCGGCATCGTGGAGGCGGATTGTATCCTCTGCGGGATCTGCATGAGAAAATGTCCCACCAACTGCATCACCGTAGACAGGAATCAGCGGAAGTGGATCATTGAGCGAATGCAGTGCATCCAGTGCGGATGCTGCGTAGAGGTATGCCCCAAGAAATGCCTGACTATGGAGCAGGCCTACACCACGCCGGAGACCTATAAGGTGGTAGACACTCACGACATTCCGGCGCCGCCGCCCAAGCCGGCGCCGCCCAAACCGGAAGCGCCGAAGGCGGACGCTCCCCCGGCTGCGGAGCCCAAGGCGGAGGCTTCCAAGGCAGAGGCCCCGGCTGTGGATTTGAGCAAGGCGGAACCGTCTGCAGCAGAAGCGTAGAGAATAACCGAAAGGGACAGTCGCAAAAAACAGGTGAGAGATCGCCTGTTTTTTGCGTGTGCCTTTTTTGTGACAAGTGAGGGAGAAATACGCGGAGAGATATATGAAGAAATATATAATGTATACTGTATTTTGACCACGGGATATTTAAGCCAAGGGATCTTCTGCGGCTTGACAAGGGCCCGATATTCATATAATCTATGTAATAATTCTAAAGAAACCGGAGCGCTCGGAGCATCTGGAGAATATGGAGGAAACCATGAGCAAAAAAGTAATGAAGACCATGGACGGCAATACGGCTGCGGCCTATGTCTCTTATGCCTTTACCGATGTTGCAGCCATATACCCTATCACTCCCTCGTCTACCATGGCGGAGGTAGTGGATGAATGGGCCGCCTACGGCAAAAAAAATCTTTTCGGCCAGCCCGTCCGGCTGGCGGAGATGCAGTCGGAAGCCGGCGCTGCCGGAGCGGTTCACGGTTCTCTGGCCGCCGGGGCCCTGACCACCACCTATACGGCATCACAGGGGCTGCTTCTGATGATCCCCAATATGTACAAGATGGCCGGTGAGCTGTTGCCCGCGGTATTCCACGTGTCAGCTCGGACCCTGGCGACCCATGCCCTATGTATTTTCGGTGATCACTCCGACGTCATGGCTACCCGGCAGACGGGCTTTGCCATGCTGGCCTCCAATTCGGTGCAGGAGGTCATGGATCTGGGGGGGATCGCCCATCTGTCCGCCATCAAATCCCGGGTCCCCTTCCTCCATTTTTTCGACGGCTTCCGTACCTCCCACGAAATCCAGAAGATCGAGGAAATCAGCTACGATGATTTCCGGGAGCTGATCGACATGGAAGCGGTGCAGGCGTTTCGGGACCGATCACTGAATTCAGAGCATCCCATCATTCGGGGCACTGCTCAGAATCCGGATATTTTCTTCCAGGCCCGGGAAGCGTGCAATCCCTTCTACGGTGAGGTTCCCGATGTGGTGGTCCACTACATGAAGGAGATCAGCCGGATCACCGGAAGAACCTATAATCCCTTTGATTACGTGGGCGCTCCGGATGCGGAGCATGTCATCGTAGCGATGGGCTCTGTTTGCGAGACGGTAGAGGAAACCCTGGAGCACCTGCTGAAGGAAGGCCGGAAGCTGGGATTGGTCAAGGTGCGCCTGTATCGCCCCTGGGTGACGGAGCTGTTCCTTGCGGCGCTGCCCAGGAGCGTTAAAAAAGTGGCGGTGCTGGACCGTACCAAGGAGCCGGGAGCCTTTGGAGAACCCCTGTTCCAGGATGTGCTGTCCTCCCTGTTCAACCGGCCCGATGCGCCGCTGGTCGTGGGCGGGCGATACGGGCTGGGCTCCAAGGATACCACACCGGCCATGATCAAAGCGGTATACGACAACCTGCTGCAGGCACGGCCCCGGAACTCCTTTACTATTGGAATTGAAGACGATGTGACCAATCTGTCTCTGGATTACGATCCCGCCTACAGCACGGGAGCGCCGGGAACCATCAGCTGCAAATTCTGGGGCCTGGGCTCCGATGGGACCGTTGGCGCCAACAAAACCGCCATTAAGATCATCGGTGATGAAACCGATAAATACGCGCAGGGCTATTTTGCCTATGATTCCAAGAAATCCGGCGGCGTCACCATTTCTCATCTGCGCTTTGGCGATACGCCGATTAAATCCACCTACCTGATCAACCAGGCGGACTACGTGGCCTGCCACAGCCAGGCGTACCTGACGCAGTACGATATGCTGTCAGATCTGAAGCCGGGAGGGATTTTCCTGCTCAATTGCAGCTGGGAAGAGGAAGAGCTGGAGGAACGGCTTCCCGCCCATGTGAAGAGGACCCTGGCCGAAAAAGACGCCCGGTTCTACATCCTCAACGGAACGCGGTTGGGCGAAGAGCTGGGCCTGGGGAACCGGATCAATATGATTATGCAGGCTGCTTTCTTCCAATTGACCGGCGTTATTCCGGTGGAGGACGCGGTCAAATATTTAAAGGCCGGGATCGAAAAAGCCTATGGCAAGAAGGGCAAAGAGATCCTGGAAATGAACAACGCGGCGGTAGACCGGGGCATCAGTGAAGCTCGTCTGATCCCTATCCCGGAGTCTTGGAAGACCCTGTCTGTCGATGATGCTGCGGCGGCGGGCGGTCCTGCCTTTATTGAGGAGGTTTTGATCCCCATGAATCGCCAGGAGGGGGACAAGCTGCCGGTCAGCGCCTTTGCGGGCAGAGAGGATGGCGCCTTCCCTAGCGGTACCAGCGCTTATGAGAAGCGAGGCATCGCCATCTATTCGCCCGAGTGGCAGATTGACAACTGCATCCAGTGCAATCAGTGCTCTTTTGTCTGCCCCCATGCAGCTATTCGCCCCTTCCTGCTCAACGAGGAGGAGGCTGCGCAGGCGCCGGAGGCCTTTAAGACCCTGGCGGCAGCAGGAAAAGAGCTTGCCGGGTGCCGATACAGGATTCAGGTGTCGCCCTACGATTGCGCCGGCTGCGGAAACTGTGCCGACATCTGTCCGGCGAAGAACAAGGCCCTGGTGATGACCACCCTGGAGGAACAGCTGAAGGAAGCCGAAAACTGGGAGTACGCGGTGACTCTGTCGCCCAAGGAAGAGCTCTTTAACAGAGAGACGCTGAAGGGCAGCCAGTTTGCCCGGCCCTACTTTGAATTTTCCGGCGCTTGCTCCGGTTGCGGAGAAACGCCCTATATCAAGCTGATCACTCAGCTGTACGGGGATCGGATGATGATCGCCAATGCTACCGGATGCTCTTCTATTTACGGGGGCTCCGCGCCGTCCATGCCTTACTGCACCGACGAGCGGGGGAGGGGACCGGCCTGGGCAAATTCCCTGTTTGAGGACAACGCAGAGTATGGATACGGCATGCTGATCGCGGATAAGCAGATCCGGGACAAGCTCCAGCTGACCATGGAGTCCCTGATGGCGGGCGAGGTGCCAGAGGCGGTGAGGAACGCCTGCCGGGAGTGGATCGACCTTCGGGAAGAGGGGGCCGGTACTCGTGGCAGAAGCGAAGCGCTCCTGGGCGCGTTGGAGGCCTTTGCTCCGGCAGATACCATGCAGCAGGAGTTGGTTCGCGATATCCTGGATCGCAAGGACTACCTGGTGAAGAAATCCTTCTGGGCCTTCGGCGGCGACGGATGGGCCTATGACATTGGATTTGGCGGCCTGGATCACGTCATCTCCGCCGGGGAAGATATCAATATCCTGGTTTTGGATACGGAGGTGTATTCCAATACGGGAGGTCAGGCATCCAAGGCCACCCCGGCAGCCGCCATTGCTAAATTTGCTGCTGCCGGCAAACGGATCAAGAAAAAGGACCTGGGGATGATGGCCATGTCCTATGGGTATGTGTACGTAGCTCAGGTAGCCATGGGCGCGGACAAGGGTCAGCTGCTGAAAGCCATCAGGGAGGCGGAATCCTACAAGGGCCCGTCGGTCATCATTGCCTATTCCCCCTGCATCAACCACGGCTTGAAGAAGGGGATGGGTAAGTCCCAGGAAAACATGCGGGATGCCGTTACCTCCGGATACTGGCATCTGTACCGGTACAACCCCCTGCTGGAGCTGGAGGGGAAGAATCCCTTCGTCATGGACTCCAAGGAACCCACCACCAGCTTCCGGGACTTCATTTTGGAGCAGACCCGATACTCATCGCTGAAGCAGGAGTTCCCCCAGGTGGCGGAGCGGCTGTTCCAGCTGACGGAGGAGAATGCGAAGGGCAAGTACGAGGCGCTGATCCGACTGGCGCGGTAAACGGGAGCGCACGCGAGCGCGGACCCGCAGGCCGCAGACAGACCGCAGAAAAGAGAGCAAAGAGAGACCGCCGGCCAGGCCGGCGGTCTCTCTTTGTCTTGCTTTTGTCGCTCCGAAGCTTTCCGACGGCTGGGTCGGGCTACTTTTTCAGGCCCATCAGCTGGTCGGTAAAAATCCGGGCATCCATCAGCTTCGGCTCTCCGTCCATCTTCGGTACAAAGTCCATCTGATCCAGGATATCCTTCTGCAAATCCACTCCCGGTGCAATTTCCACCAGATACACGCCGTCCTCCCGCAATTCAAAGACCGCGCGTTCGGTGATGTACATCACCGGCTGCTTCAGGGAAGCGGCATAGGGGCCGCTGAAGGTGATCTGCTCCACGGTATCAATAAATTTCTTCTCGGTGCCCTCCTGGAGGATATTCAGCTTTCCGTCCCGGATATCCGCCTTGAAGCCGCCCGCAGTAAAGGTACCGCAGTAGAAGAGACGCTTGGCGTTCTGGGTAATGTTGATGAACCCGCCGCAGCCGGCGATGCGGGGACCGAATTTGCTGACGTTGATGTTGCCGTCTTTATCCGCCTGGGCTAATCCCAGGAAGGCCAGATCGGCGCCGCCGCCGTCATAAAAGTCAAACTGCTCGTGATGGGACAGGATGGCCTCTGCATTGACAGAAGCCCCAAAGCGGTTGCCGCCTGCGGGGACACCTCCCACGGGCCCGGCCTCAACGGTCAGCGTCATCCTGTCCAGAATACCCTCATCGTTGGCCACGGCAGAGACATATTCGGGAATGCCGATGCCGAGGTTTACCACCTTGTCCATGGTCAGCTCCATGGCGGCTCTTCGCCCGATCACCTTTTTCGGAGACAGAGGCGGAATGGGGATGGCGTCTACGGGGACCTGCAGATCGCCGCAGAGGGAAGGATCATACTCGGATCCGAAGCTCTGAAGATGATCCACGGGATCCTGGGTCACTACCAGGGCATCTACATAAATTTTGGGGATCCGAACCAAACGAGGATCCAGGGTGCCGGCCTTGACGATCTTTTCCACCTGAACGATAACGATGCCGCCGCTGTTCTTGCCCGCCTGCGCCATGGCAGTGGTTTCACTGGGGCCGATCTCCCGGTGGACGGTGACGTTGCCCAGCTCGTCCGCATAGGAACCGCGGATAAAGGCCACGTGAATGGGAAACGCTTTATACAGCAGCCGTTCCTGCCCCAGCACGTTGACCACCTCCACGATATCTTCGGTGGTTCTGGCGTTCAGCTTGCCGCCCTCGATCCGGGGGTCGGCAAAGGTGTTCAAGCCGATGTGGGTCAGGGTGCCCAGCTTGTGAGCGGCAATGTCCCGGCAGAGCTGGGACAGCGTTCCCTGAGGGAGGTTATAGGCCTCCAGCTCGTTGTTCAGAATCATCTTGCCGATGGCCGGAGCCGTGTTGTAGTGGCCGGCGATCATCCGCTTCAGGAACCCTTTGTGAGCGAAGTGCTCAGCGCCGCTGCCGTCCCGGTTCCCCTGCGATCCGGGGAAAAAATACGTTAGGTTTTTGGGGGAGCCGGTGGCCAGAAAGCGCTTTTCCAGCGCCTTGGTCAAAGCCTCCGGGCACCCGCTGGCCACAAAACCGCTGGTAGCTAACGTATCACCGTCCTTGACCAGCAGTGCGGCCTCGTCGGCCGTGATAATTTTTTTGGTTCTCATATTGTACCCCTATTGCGCCACTGCGCACTCTGTGTTCTTCATTCTTGGCGACCGGCTTCGTCGTGTCGGCCGTGTCGGCGGTTCAAAGGCGTCCTATTTGTTTTCAAATTTTGCCGGTCTCTTTTCCAGGAACGCGGTCATGCCCTCCTTGCGATCCTCGGAGCAGAAGGGGGCGCCGCAGGCCTCGCCTTCCAGGGCAACGCCGGTCTTCACATCCAGCATGATGCCGTTGTTGATGGCGATCTTAGCGGCTTTAATGGCAATGGGCGCCTTGGACATAATGGTCTGGGCAATCTTTTCACAGGTGGGGATCAGCTCGTCGGCTTCCACCACCTTTTCCACCAGGCCAATGCGCAGAGCCTCCTGCGCGTCGATCATTTCAGCGGTCATGATCATGTATTTGCCCATGCCTTTCCCGACCAGACGGGGCAGGCGCTGAGTTCCGCCGAAGCCGGGGATGATACCCAGGTTTACCTCCGGCTGTCCGAATTTGGCGTTCACGGAGGCCACCCGAATGTCACAGGCCATGGCCAGCTCGCAGCCGCCGCCCAATGCAAAGCCGTTGATGGCGCCGATGACCGGCTTGCCGATCTCCTCGATGTGATTCATCACCAGAGCGCCCTGCTTCATCATCTCCTGCCCCTCGATCCCGGTCAAATCCACCATCTGTGAGATGTCGGCGCCGGCGACGAAGGCCCGGCCTTCTCCGGTGAGGATGGCAGCGCCCACCTCGGGGTCCTGCTCCACCATGGTGAATGCTTTGTACAGCTCATCCAGCACATCCTTGCTCAGAGCGTTAAGGGCTTTAGGACGGTTTACGGTGACGTAAGCGATGCGATCCTTCACTTCGTATTTCAGATTCTCAAACATGTCTTCCTCCCTTTCTTCCGGACAGAGTTTTCCCCTGAACAGAGCAACAACCTTCAGCGCGCCACAGAACGCCGCTTTTCCGCGTGCCGAGGGCAGCGAAAACGGGCTTCCTGTCAAGCAATTCATTTCTACTCAAATAGATACTATCACTTTGACAAGGTTTTATCAAGTGAAAAAAGAGATTTTTTCGGATAATTTCCGCATTTCTTTAAGTTGTGACGTATTTTGTATGGTGTATACATTAAAATAACGTTAAAATATTATCAAAATCCCTTGCGGTTTCTTTTTGGGTGTATTATAATGTGGCTGACACGGTAGGATGAGCTACAATGAAGATAACACCACGCAAGAAAAACGGAGGTCCAACATGGCAAATTTATTTTCAATCCCCCAGTATATCGTTTCCGGGGAAAATGCGCTGCAGATGAGCGGCCAGCACATCAAGAGCTACGGCAAAAAGGCGTTGATCGTGACCGACGATATGATGGTAAAGCTGGGCAACGTCCAGAAGCTGACGGATATGCTGGATGAAATCGGCGTAAGCTATATCATCTATTCCGGCATTAACAGCGAACCCACCCATTC
>JBGYKY010000010.1:0-2765 GCA_041836105.1 Bacillota bacterium
GTCATCAGGAAAGCCAGGGCTGCCGCCGCCATGTAGAGCCGTTGTTTCCGCATGAAGCCTCCTCCCCGTCCATCCGATCCCTTCAGTCTAAAAGCGCCTGCACCATCGCCCGAAAGGGCTCCGGGATTCGGCTTTCAATAACCTTCCCGCCCAGATATTCCAGCGGGGCGGCTCCCCTTCGGATCTCTATCCGGCACGCGTGGAGCAGCTGGGCGCCCAATCCGTATCGTCGGGCCAGGTCGCGATTCACCGGAGGGCTGCCGTACTTGGGATCGCCGATGACCGGGAATCCGGCGCTGGCCAGGTGTGCGCGAATCTGGTGCGTTCTTCCGGTGACCAGCTCCACCTCTACCAGGGTATAGCCCCGAGCGGCCCGCAGGGGCCGGGCAATGGTTTCCATCAGCTTGCCGCCGCCCTCGCCGCCGCTTACCCGGACGATGTTGGCTTTCCGGTCCTTCTCCATCCGATCCCGCAGGATCAGCTCCCGCCGCAGCTCTCCGACCACAATGGTCTGATAGTATTTATCCACATATCCGCCCTCCCGGAGCATCCGGTTCAGGGCCTGCAGGGACGCATTATCCTTGCCGAACATCACCAGGCCGGTGGTGTTTCGATCCAATCGATTTACTGGCGCCGGCGCAAAAGCTCTTTCCCGATCCGGCCGATATCCGCCGCTGTCCGCCAGGTAGCCGAGCACCTGATTGGTTAAGGTGTTTTTCTTTTCCTGCCGGTCCCCATGGGTCAGCAGCCCAAAGGGCTTCTCTACCACCAGCAGGTGCGCGTCTTCATAGGCGATGGCAAACTGTTTTCTGGGCTTGGCTGTCTTCCGGACCCGGATCAAATCGGCCATCTCGTCCTCGGAAATGTACAGGAACAGCTCATCCCCTTCCCGAAGCATACAGTCGATCGCACCTCTTTTGCCGTTGATCTTCAGATCCTTCCGGATCAATCGGTAGATGCGGCTCAAGGGTGCGTTTTTCAGATACTTTTTCAAAAACCTGTCCAGCCGCTGCCGGTCGTCGTTGGGGCCGATTTTAAGCACAATCATGGCAACATTATACTACAAAAGCGGCTGTTATCCTATGGTGTAAAGAAAATTTAATAATTCCCCGGTTCTCCGCCCGGCGCCCCCCGGGCTGCGGACTCCCCGCTGAGGCAGATGCGCATGAACGGGCCGCATGTCTGCCGGCTCTCCCGATAAAATTTTATGCGGAAAATTTTCCGTCGAATTGTTAAAATCCCAAAGTTATGGTACATTATATAGAGCAGTGTTTTACGCTCAAACAGGGAGGAACGGATGAATAAACTCAAGGATTTTATTTATGACAAAAGCGATATTCTGGTCGCGCTGCTGATCCTGGCCCTGGCGGGGACCGTCATCTTTTATCGGATTGATACCATTTTGGCCTACCCGGAGACCTTTTCCGCGGAGGCGACGTCCATCGCCCCGGTCCAGGAGCCGGTTCAGTACGAGTACCCGACCATGTCCGCTGTTGGCGGCGACGGCGCTTCCGGCACTGCGGTCACCTCCGGCACCTCTGTCGCTACCGGAGCCGCTACCACCGGCTCCGCCGCGGAAACGCCCGAGCTGATCTCCATCTATATCAACTACGGCGAATCGCTGCGGGTCATTTCCGAAAAGTTTGTGGCCGCCGGACTTTTTGAGAGCACCGATGCTTTCTTCAGCGCTGTGGACGCCGCTAACGCCGGCACCACCATCAAAGCCGGGAACTTTATCATTCCCGCCGATGCCACGCCGGAAGAGGTGATCGAAATCATTACCAAGCCGGGCCTGTAGCACCGCTGCACTGCCGCCGGGGCCCAAAGGAGGGAGAAGCCATGAGAAGCAAATTCCGAAGGATTGCTGTTGCTGCGCTGCTGCTGGCTGCTATGACGGCTATATCGGGCTGCAGCGACGGCGAAGGAAAAGCAGACTGGGTCATGACCAACGCGTCCATTCATACGATGGACCCAGAGGAGACCGTGGCGGAAGCGCTGGCCGTCAAAGGGGACGAAATCGTCTACGTCGGCGATTCCCAGGGAGTAGCGCAGTACATTGGCCGCGACACGGAGGTTTTTTCCGTGGAGGGCGGGACCGTTCTGCCGGGACTGGTGGATGCACATATGCACCCGGCCATGAGCGCTGTCGTCTACCTGTATGAAATCAGCCTTCACACGACCCCTGCCGACACCGATGCCTATCTGGCCGCCATCCGCGAATTCGTGGAAGCCCATCCGGATCAGGAGGTTTATGCCGGCGCCGAATTTATGCGATCGGTGTTCGACAGCATCGGGCCCCGAAAGGAAATGCTGGACGCCATCTCATCGGAAAAGCCCATCATTCTCACCTCCGCGGATGGGCATTCTGCCTGGGTCAATTCCAAAGCCATGGAGTTGGCCGGAATTACTGGCGCGACTCCGGACCCGGAAGGCGGTGTCATCCAGCGGGATCCCGCAACGGGCGAGCCTTCCGGATTGCTGCAGGAGTCGGCGCAGGAGCTGGTAGCCAGGCTTCGGCCCGTCTACACCAAGGAGCAGTACAGGGAAGCGATCCTCTGGCTGCAGGAGTGGTTTAACCGGATAGGACTGACGACAATATTCGATGCCATGATCCCCATCGACAATCCTGATTATTATGAAGCCTACCAGGAATTAGCGGAAGAAGGACTGCTGACACTCCGGATCCGGGGCGCCTGGCACATGACCCCGGAAATGGGAGCCGATCTGTACGAACAGCGCATCGACCAGGCGATCTCTCTGTCCAA
>JBGYKY010000011.1:0-3474 GCA_041836105.1 Bacillota bacterium
CATGATCGCTATGATGATCTGGTTTTACCTGATCGGATGGACCATGGGGCTGGGGGTCATGCTGAACAAGGCGTGGCGCAGCACCAAGCCGTTGCCGTCCCCGAAAGAAAGGAAATGATGCATCGTGGACTATTATATTGCAAGACAGCCTATATTCAACAGCAAGCGAGAGGTGGCGGGGTACGAGCTGCTGTATCGGGAGAGCGGGGGACCCGCCGGAGCGGAGGGAGATGACCGGGACGCTGCCCTGGCGGTGCTTCGCAATGCCGTCCTGGCCAATTTTCGGGTGCTGACCGAGGGGAAGAAGGGTATGATCCGTTTCCCTGCCGATCTGATCGTGGAGGGGTATCCGCTGCTGTTCGCGCCGGATGAGCTGCTGGTGGAGCTGACGGGGCCCGAGCCGGAACGGGAGGGATGGACGGAAGCCGTGACGGAAATGGGAAAAAAGGGCTTTGTTTTTTCCATGGATGCTGCAAAGCTGGATGCGGACAGCCAGGAGCTGTGGCAGCAGGCTTCTCTGATCCCGCAGATGGACTTTTTCCACACCAGTCCCGGAGCGTGGATGTCGATGGTGCTGAAGGCCAAGGGCGCCGGACGGCAGCTGATGGCCCGCCGGGTAGAAACCCAGGATGATTTTGACGCGGCAGTGCGTCTGGGCTTTACCTATTTCCAGGGCGCCTATTTTTCCAAGCCGGTTCTGGTCCGAGGAAAGGACGTGCAGACCATTCGGGTGGTATATGCTCAGGTGCTGGAGGAATTGGGCAAGAGCGTACCGGATTTCAGGGAGCTGACCCGGATCATCGAAGGGGATGTAGGGCTTTCCTACAAGATCCTCAAGCTCATCAACTCCGTGGCGTATGGCGGGAGCTCGGAAATTGAATCCATCCACCAGGCAGTGGTGCGGATCGGCATCGAGGAGCTTCGCAAGTGGGTGGTGGTGCTGATGCTGCGGGACGTTTCCGACGGAAAATCCGATGAGCTGCTCCGCCAGTCCCTGGTTCGGGCCAAGCTGATGGAAGGGATGGCGGAACGGCTGGGCATGAAGGATCAGGAGCGGATTGCGTTCCTCACCGGCCTGTTCTCCCTGCTGGATGTCATCATGGATCGGCCCATGGAGGAAATTGTCGGCGATCTGGCCCTGAAGGAAGAGGTCAAGGACGCTATCCTGGGCAGGGTGAGATCGTACCGGGATATGCTGCGGGCTATTCGCCTGTATGAAAATGGGGAGTGGGAAGATTACAAATCCCAGCTCCTGGAGCTGGGACCGGTGATGCCGGGAATGGCGATGAACTATATTGCGGCCCTGGAGTGGGCCAGAGACCTGGCAGAGCAGTAATGCGGATCCCGTCGCGCCGCGGCCGGGACCCGCAGTGCAGGAACGCAGGGGAGCGCAGGGCGCGCGGAACCGGAGGTCCTCCTCGAGAGGGAGACGGGGGGCCGCGTATCCAAAGCCGCCGGAGCGGCGGGCAAGACGGCGGCTACTTCAATACCCGGAGAGAAATGATGCCGTCGATGGATAGCTTCTCCCGCAGGGCCGCCTCGTCTACATCGGAATCCAGGTCGATCAGAGTGCAGGCATAATCCCCTTTGCTCTTGTTGACCAGATCCCGGATGTTGATGCCGGCATCTGCCAGAATCCCGGTGATTTTGCCCAGCATGGCGGGGATGTTCTTGTTGAGGATACAGATCCGCTGCCCGTTCCCCGGAGAAAACTCTCCCAGGGAGACGTCCGGATAGTTGACGGAGTGGGTGATGTTGCCGTGCTCGATGTATTCCATCAGCTCCTGTGCCGCCATTTCTGCACAGTTGTCCTCGGCCTCCTCCGTGGAAGCGCCCAGGTGGGGGATGCAGATGACGTGCTCCTGATGGATCAGTCGGTCGTTAGGAAAATCGGTCACGTACTTCCGCACCTTACCGGCGGCGATGGCTGCGGCCAGCGCCTCGTCATTCACCAGGTTGTCCCGGGAGAAGTTCAGCAGAACGGTGCCGTCTTTAAAAAGACGGAATTTTTCTGCGTCGAACATGCCCCGCGTTTCCTCGGCGGAAGGGACATGGATTGTGATGAAATCGCATTGGGGCAGGAGCTGCTCCAATTTTTTAGTGATGTTTACCGTGTTGGAAAGCTCGTGAGCGGCCCGCCATGTAATGAAGGGGTCGCAGCCCAGGACCCGCATGCCCAGAGCTTCCGCCGCATTGGCTACGGCGATCCCGATGGCGCCCAGGCCCACCACTCCCAGCGTCTTGCCCTTAATCTCCGTCCCGGCGAACCGGGCCTTGCCCTTTTCTACCTCCTGGCTGACGTTTTCCCGCAGCTGGCGTACCCAGTCGATCCCGGAGGGGATGTTGCGGGCGGCCAGGAACAGACCTGCCAGCACCAGCTCCTTGACGGCGTTAGCATTGGCGCCGGGGGTGTTGAACACCACAATGCCCTGCTGAGCGCAGCGCTCCAGAGGGATGTTGTTGACGCCGGCTCCGGCCCGGGCAATAGCCAACAGGTTATTGGAAAAGGTCATATCGTGCATGTTCTGACTTCGGACCATAATGCCGGCGGCCTGATCCAGCTGATCGGTGATGGCGTAGTTGTCCCGAAAGCTGGCCAGCCCCACCGGGGAAATTTTGTTCAGCGTTGCGATGTTGATCATGGGCGGTGCACCCTCCTGTGTGCGAAACGGTCACGGAATACTGATGATGTGCGATGGCTGCCCCGGCATGTGCCGGGGAAAAGCAATACCGATTATACCACTTTACCGATATGGAGTAAAGTGGTATAATATCTACCTGTATTAGTGAGAAAAACGAGGTGAAACCAATGAACCATCAACAGGAACGAGTGTACAATTTTTCCGCGGGACCTTCCATGCTTCCCCTGGACGTTATGGAGGAGGCCGCGGCCCAGCTGACCAATTACGGAGGCTCCGGCCAGTCGGTGATGGAGATGAGCCATCGATCCCGGGAGTTTGAAACCATTCTTCGGGAGGCAGAGGAGGACCTTCGGGCGATCATGGGGATCCCGGAAGAATATAAGGTGCTGTTCCTCCAGGGCGGCGGCACCCTACAGTTTGCTATGGTGCCTCTGAATCTGCTTCGGAAGTCCCGGAAAGCGGACTATGTGGTGACGGGGACCTGGGCCCAGAAGGCGGCGGCGGAAGCCGAAAAATTCGGAGACATTCGCATCGCGGCGTCCTCCAAGGACAAAAATTTTACGTATATCCCGAGACTGGGCGCCGGGGATTTCCGTCCTGATGCGGACTATGTCCACATTACGCACAATAACACCATTTACGGGACCCGGTTTGCGGAGCTGCCGGATACCGGCGGACTGACCCTGGCGGCGGATATGTCCTCCAGCATTTTGTCGGAAGCGGTAGATGTCGGGCGGTTCGGCCTGATCTATGCCGGCGCCCAGAAAAATGTGGGGCCGGCGGGAGTAACCATCGTGATCCTGCGGGAGGAGCTGCTGGGGCATGCCGCCAG
>JBGYKY010000012.1:0-13862 GCA_041836105.1 Bacillota bacterium
GGGTCAAGAGGCCGCAGGTTCAAATCCTGTCGCTCCGACCAGACAAACTGAAAGACGGTTTCGCACCGTCTTTCTTGTTTATACACCTTTAAAACCCCCTTGTCAACAAGCCCTCACACGGAATTATTTTTGCCTGTCTATCATATCCATACATATCCATAAGGATGGCACCGTCTGCTGCGGAGGGTTGCCCAAAGCAAAACGGCGCGCCCCCGACCCGTTTACCGACGCTTCTTCCCGAAATTTTCAGATGGCCGCCCGCTCGTTGGGGCCATTTTCCTTCGCCGCCCGCTCTTCCTCCCGAGCCCGGCGCCACAGCCGGTCAGCAACAGGGGCCCACCGGTCGCAGGCGCCCGCGCACTTAGCGCACAGCTGGTCGACATCCTCCGGCCGACTCATATCCGTAGAGCGTGCCCCGGAAGCACGAACCATCTCCGCCAGCTTCCCCTTGTTGTCCAGAAGGGGACAGGGGCGCAGCGGGTTGGCATTGAAGGGCTGATTCTTCCTGTATTCCATAAACAGCGGGGACCGGTACGCCTCCAGCAAGGTCTTTTCATGTATGTTGGAATCCGAGTAGTGAATAAACGCACAGGGCTCAATATCTCCATTGGCGTTGATGTGAAGATAGCAGCGCCCGCCGGCGATACAGCCTCCGACATACTCTCCGTCGTTCCAGAAATCCATGGTAAAAATGGGTTTGGTCTTTCGAAACGCCCGGATCTGCCGATACATGTACTCCCGCTGCTCCGCCCGGGCGATGAGGTCCACCGGCGCGCCCGATCCCACCGGCATATACGTAAAGAACCAGGCGAATTTGCACCCTTGCCGAATGAGGAAGTCAATATATTCTTCGCTGCCGATCACCTCCGCATTACGGCTGGTATAGCAGAGGGACGCCCCGAACCCCAGCCTCCGCTCCCGCAGGATCTCCATGGCCCGGAGCACCCGGCCATAGGATCCCGCCCCGCGGCGCGCATCGGTTTCCTCTTCGAAGCCTTCAATGGAGATAGCAGGGACAAAATTTCCTACCCGAAGCATTTCGTCGGCAAACGCCTCATCGATGAGCGTTCCGTTGGTAAACGCCAGAAACATGCAATCGCTGTGCACCTCGCACAGACGGACGATATCGTCCTTCCGCACCAGCGGCTCGCCGCCGGAGTAAATGTAGAAATAGGTGCCCAACTCCTTTCCCTGGCGGATAATGGAGTCCAGCACATCGTAGTCCATGCTCATCCGGTCGCCGTACTCGGCAGCCCAGCAGCCGATGCAGGAGAGATTGCAAGCAGAGGTGGGGTCCATCAGGATGGCCCAGGGGATATTGCAGCGATACGCCTCCTGGGCCTTGTCCCGGCGGGGCTTCCCCAGCAGGCACGCATTGAGGAAAAAATTTTCAAACAGCAGCCTTCGCTGGTGGTCGTGTATATCCGTCCAAAAGCTTTTCATAAACCGATACCACACATTGTCCCTGTCACGGATCATCCGACGGAGAAGCAGCCGTTGCTCCTTCATAATCTCTACATCCACAAGCCTGTCCACCCACTTCATGATCCGGGGGATGTTCCTGTCCGGATCCCCGTCAATCATCGCGATGGCCCTGTTCAACCCAAAGATCTGCAGCTGTTGCCGAATCGTTCTGCTTTCCATGATCTGCTCCCCCTTTCCGCCCGGTCTCGCAGGCAAACATTTTCGAGATGCTCCTTCTTCGCCTTATCATCCGCCCCGTCTGGGCCGTTTTATTTTTGTCCGACATCCACGTTTTGTTCGCCAATCGAATTTGTCTTAAAAGCGCTTTATCCTACCGCTATTATAGCGTACGATTCCCATTTATTCAACAAATTCACCAATGTTACTTTCGCCCTGTCATTTTTTCTATCTCCAGCTTGATTCCCGCACATCCGACAACGATACCTCAAACGGCGCTGCCGACTGCGGCTTGGGCAGCTCTGCCTTGTCAAGCTTCTTCCTGTCTGCTACAATGTGCTTGTGCACATCCCGGGGAGCCCCTGCGCATCCCCCTCCTTGCAAATGCTCCTGTTCGGGATCCTGCAAAACAAATGTCTGACTTTGCGCGATCAATCGCAGGAGGAACGAAAAATGATTGTATGCCCGAAATGTAACAAGCCGATGGACGATAGCGCAAGGTTCTGCAGCAGCTGCGGCGCTCCTGCGCCTGCCTCCCCATCGTCCCCGTCACCTGTGCAGGCCTCTGCCCCGTTGCCGGGTTCTGCACCCGCGCAGGCGCCTCCGGCGCCGGATGCGGCCTCTCTCGCCGCTGCCGCACCCTGCCCTTCCCCGAAAAGACGCATTCCGAGAATCGCCCTGCTGCTGGGCGGGATCGGTCTCGCCGTGCTGATTACCGCAGTGATTGCCACAGCGATGCTTGCCGGGCCGCAGCAGGCCCAAACGGCTCCGGATTGCGCCGTTTACATCCAGGATCGGGAGCTGATGCTCACCGATGCTGCCGGCAAAGCCTCCCGGCGGATCACCACGCGCCTGGCAGACAATCCCTCTATCGACAACGAGCTCCTGGCTATGGCCTGCTTCCGTCTGGCCTCCGATGTCACCCTCAGCCGGGATGGCCAAACTATCTTCTTCCCCGATAAAATGAGCGATCTCGACCGTTCCTCCATTTCCGTTTATTACCGGAAAATGGGCGCGCCCGACGAGGATGCCGTCAAAATCGATTCCGACATCCTTTACTATCTGGTCAATGAAGACGCCACCCTGGTAACCTATCTGAAAGACCCGGATTATGCCCTGTATCAATACGATCTTCGGCGGGATGAGAAAACAAAAATCGCCGAAAGCGTCGAGCGCTTTGCCTGCACCGATGACCACCGTCGGCTGGGGTACATAGACGGCGACCAAAATCTCTACGTCAAGGATCTGGGCAAGGCCCCGGAGAAGCTTGCCTCCGGTATGTCCCACGACCTGGTGTGGAATGAGAACCTTTCCGCCGTTACCTACATCCAGGACACCGTCCTCTATCATCAGAAGGTCGGCGGAAAAAAGATAAAGCTCGATTCGGACGTCAGCTACATCCTCCACGCCTACGATACAGGAGAAATGTACTATACGACCTCCCGCCCCACCGAGGCATCCGTGGCGGCCTTCGTGGAAAACGATCTGGAAGGGAAGCCGCCGTTGCCGGCTCCCGATCTGCAGGAGCCAGTCGCCCCCCATTCATGGGATTTTATGACCTCCGAGGAATATGACGCAGCGTATGAGCATTATGTACAGGAGCACAACGCCTATCTGGAGGCTGTGAAGCAGCAGGGAACAGCGGGGAGTCGGGAGAAAGCCCTGGAATCTCTGTACGCCGAAACCATCTCCATAGACAGCGAAACGCTTTGGTACTACAACGGCTCCGAGAAGAAACGGGTTTTGGAAACCTATGTCTTCATCCACGAACATGATCCCGGTTACGGCGACCCCTACGTGGCGCGCGACACGCCTGCCTTCGTTTTTCAAGCGTATACGGGGAGCCCCGGCGGGGTCCTCAGGCTTTCTGAGATCGAAAACACTGACGATATCGGCGCCGAGATTTTCAGCGCTCTGTATGCAAAGGCCAGCTGGCATGTGGCCTCAAAAGCAACGCTGAGCGAGCTGCCTGGGGAGGCCTCCCCCATGATCTATCTCCAAAGCGACGGAAAAGCGTTATTCTACATGGACAAAGCCCCTGATGAGGACGAACCGGAGGAAGAAGGCTGGGAAGGGTCGAGCAAACGCAATCTCTACAGGGCCGGCATTTCCGGCGGCAAGCTCCAGGAACCGGAATTATACGATACTGGCATCCACACGTATGGCGCTTCCCTTCTGGAGTCCGGGAATCTGGTCTACTACAAAAACAATTGGGATCTGTTCATCGACAAGGCCCCCATCGACAACGATGTGCTGTATTTTGAGCCGGCCCTCTACGCTGAAAAGGGGCTGCTTTACTATTTTACCGACTGGGATAACGACAGGATGCGCGGCACGCTGAAAATGTACGAGAACGGAGAAAGCCGGGAATTGGCCGACAACGTCCACAGCTTCAGCGTCTTCCCCGACGGAGGAGTTCTGTACCTCTGCGATTTTAGCCCCCATTACTACACGGGAACGCTCCATCTTCTGAGAGACGAAGAAACGGTAAAGCTGGCTGACGAAGTGGCTGGCATCCTGCCCAGTCACGACAGAGCCGTCATCGGCGGAATGAGCACCTACGGCTGGTAGAGGCACAACCGCCGCAGCTGCATCCGCCGCCTCAGGATCGCCATCGGCTGATCCGCAGCGACTGTGCCCTCCGCAGGAATCCAGGATATCCGGGCCGTTTGGCTTTTTTACGGCCTTACGGCCCGATTTGCGGCCCGGATCCCCTACCAGCCTCGCCCGTAGGGCGATACGCAGTCCTCGCATACGGGAACGCCCTGCTCCAAATGGATCTTGTGCTCCGGCGCTCCCTCGCCGCATTTGCTGCAATACACCGTCGCCAGCCGTCTGGCCGGCTCCGGAAGCTCAAAGGCTGGCTCCGAAAACGCGAAGAGCTCATCGCAGGGCGCCTGCAGCAGGTACTCCCTCCAGGCGTCCCGATCCATACCGAGGTTTTGAGCCTTCAGGTACACGCGGAGCTTTTCCCCCGTTTTCCGATTAAAAAAGGCAAAGGCCTGCTTTCCTGTGCCTCGGTACACCAGATTCCCCTTTCCCAGGGTGCAGCTGAGGATCGCCTGTACCGCATCGACGCCGCAGGCATCGTTTTCAGTAACGCAGACGATCTCTTCATCCTCCGACGCTCCAATGCTCATTTTCTCCATAGCGGCTTCACAGGCTTTAAATCCGATGGCCAGCCCGGGACATATATGCCCGTGAAAAGTCACCGCCTTTTCCCACAATTCTCTGTTCATTCCTTCCCCTCTCTTGATCTTCCCCCGTCTGTTTTGCGGCGCCGGCCGCCTCTGCTCCGGCAGCGCTGATGGCCGAGACCCCGGCCAAACAGCAGCCCCGCCCTCGGACGCGGCCGGCCCGTCCGACAGCACTGCCGTATCGGCCAACAGCACAGCAACGCCCAATCCCGAGCGGGGCGACCGCCCCAAAGCGTCCGGCAGCTCCGCCGCGACCCGTTTTCCAGCTCCATTATACGAAACATCCCACGCCAATGCCAGAAAATTTCCTGTGCTGCCGGAGAAATGATCCCCGCCGGGCAAAGCAGGGCCTGCTTCTCTGACGGAAGCAGGCCCTGCCGCCGAACCGCAATCAGCCTTATACGCTCCAGCCCAGGCTCTCCTGCTGAATGGTAAACAGCCGGTGGTAGAGCCCCTGCCGGGCCATCAGCTCTTCATGAACGCCCTTCTCCGACAGACGCCCCTGGTCCAGCACTACAATCTGGTCAGCATCTACCACAGTACGCAATCGATGAGCGATAACAATAACCGTTTTCCCCCGTATCAAGGTACCGATAGCCTGCTGGATCAGCGCTTCGTTTTCCGGGTCAAGTGAAGCGGTGGCCTCGTCCAGCAAAATGATGGGAGCATCCTTCAGTAAGGCCCGGGCGATGGATAAACGCTGCCGCTCTCCGCCGGAAAGAGTCGCTCCGTTTTCACCCAGCAGCGTCTCGTATCCTTCGGGCAGCTTTTCCACAAATTCATCGCAGCGGGCCAATCGGGCGGCCTCCAGCACCTGCTCCCTGGTGGCTCCGGTGTTGCCGATGCGGATGTTATTATAGATGCTGTCGTTGAAAAGGACGACCTCCTGGAACACAAAGGCCATATGCTCCATCAAATACTCCGGATCCAGGGTTTTAACGTTGACCCCGCCGATCGTAATTTCCCCCTTCTCCACATCCCAGAAGCGGGCAATCAGCCTGGCCACGGTGCTCTTGCCGCTCCCGGATGGCCCGACCAATGCCGTGATGCTATTTTCCGGGAAAGTGACCGTAATATCCTGAAGCACCCTTTCGCCGTTTTCCTGATAACGGAAATCCACCCCCGACAGTTCGATATCATATCGGGTAATGGGCGTTTCTCCGCTGCCCTCCATGGGCTTGATGGCAACCAGATCCCTGATCCGCCGCAGTACGATCCTATGGTAAAAAAACTCCGGCAGCATGGTCAATTCTGTGACAACAGGCCCGTAAATGCGCACGACAACCATCAGGAAAACCAGCAGAGGGATCAGGCGGATCTGCCCGCCGGTCAGCAGGACAGCGCCCAGGAATACGGTCAGCCCCACACCGGCCTGCAGGACAACCTGAGCGCCGGTCACAAAGATCCCGGTTCCAAATTCCGTCTGGATAGCCAGCCGTTTCATGGTTTTCAGCGCGCCCTCCAGGGCGGCAAACCTTTCTCCGTCCAGATTGCAGGCCCGTATCACCTTCACCCCCTCCAGATATTCCTGCACTTGCCCGGAGGCTGCCATTTGAGCATCGATATGCTTCTTGCTCAATTTTCCGTAAATCCTTCTGCTGGTGTAGATGATGAAGAAAGCCAATGGCACAGTGATAAACATGGCCAGTGCCATCCTCCAGTCGTAGACGGCCAGCATAAGGCAGATGACGGCAATGGAGATGAGATTGGCGATAAGCTGGGGAACCAGGTGACTGAGGATATGCTCCGTGGTGTGAACATCCCCGATAATATTCGTCGTCAGCTCTGTCAGGTCTTTGGAGTTAAATACGCTCATGGGCAGCCTTCGAATATGCTCTGCCAGCGAGGTCCGGGCATTTTCGCTCTCCATGTATGAAACCACATATGTTTTCCGATAATCGTTTTTGCAGCACAGGAACACCACAATGGCCCCAACCAGCCCGCTCCCCAGCAAAAGCCACATCCGCTGCCAGGATATCTGTCCGCCGGTCAGGGGGCGGATCAGCTCGATGAACATCTGCAGCGTAACACCAAAGGGGATCATCAGGGAAAAGTTGGTCAGGGTGCAGGCGGCAATGGCTTTTTTAAGATCCCTATAGCCTTTGTCCGTTAACATAAAGGCGGCTTGCAGTTTAGGCATGCTGAATCACCTCCCGATTTTTCTTCATGGTCCAGGCAGCGGCCTCGTTATATACCCGCCACATTTCCTCGTATCTCCCTCCGGCGCTCAACAGCGAGGCGTGCGTTCCCTCCTGTATCACCCTTCCATCCTCCACAACGACGATTTTATCCGCGCTGCGAACGGTGGACAGCCGATGGGCGATAATAATAACGGTTTTGCTCTTCATCAGGGTTTCAAAGGCCTTTTGGATCAGATGCTCATTTTCCGGGTCGGCAAAGGCGGTCGCCTCGTCCAGCACTACCACCGGCGCATCCTTGACGATAGCCCTGGCAATGGCAATCCGCTGCCGCTCTCCGCCGGACAGGTGGAACCCCCGAGTCCCGATGATCGTATCATACCCTCCCGGCAGCTTCTCGATAAAATCGTGGCACTGCGCGGCCCTGGCCGCTTCTTCGATTTGCCGGTCCGTCGCTTCCGGGTTCCCCATCCGTATATTCTCCCGAATGCTTTGCTTAAACAGGAACACATCCTGAAATACAAAGCTGACCTGCTGCATCAGGTACGATGACCGCATCTCGCGGACATCGCAGCCTCCCAGCGTGATCCGGCCTTCGGTGACATCGAAGAAACGGGGGATCAAATGCGCGATAGTGCTTTTCCCTCCCCCCGAGGGACCCACAATGGCCGTAACCTCTCCCTGCTTTGCCTGAAAGCTTACGCCTTTCAGCGCTTCTGTTTCCTTGCTCCTGTCGTAGCTGAACCGGACGTCCTCAAAGGCAATATCAAAGCCATCGGCGATTTTGGGATGCGCCGGCTCCGGAAGCTCCGGTTCGTCCAGAACAGCGTCCATCGCCTCCACACCGCTCATAATTTGCATGCTGTAGTTATTGACGAAGACTACCTTAATCATAACGGAAGCAACGGCCGGGACAAACAGCAGATAAAAAATAAAGGTCGAAGCGAAGGCCCGATAATCCTCGGCTCCCATACCGATGAGGATCCCCGTCGGGATCACAAAAAGATAAATATTGTGCAGCAGCGTCAGTATAAAGGAAAACCCGTTTTCCCAGCTGAGCGTATAGGAAATCACCATGGATGTATAGGCTTTGATGGTATCATGAAGCCTGCGGAAGGAGTACACCGTTTGACGGAATGCCTTCACCACAGCGATCCCGCGGATATATTCCACGCTGGCATTGTTCATCTCCTCCAAAGATTTCTGGTATCTGTCCATCATGGCTCTGGCGCCTTCCCTGCCGTACAGGGATGCCTGTACCCCAAAGACGAGAAGAATCCCAACGATACAGGCCAGCCCCATCTTCCAGTTCACCCGCAGCAGGATCACTACCATCACCACCGGCGCTGCCATCGCGGCAATCATATCCGGAAATTGGTGTGCGATAAACCCCTCGATTTTCTCAATATTCTGATCCATGACCTTGCGCAGCTTTCCGCTGCCGATCATTACATGAAAACCCAGAGGCACCCGGGCCAAATGGGAAGCAAAATCCACCTTCAGCCGGTAAAGGGTCCCGAAGGCCGCCAGATGAGAAAAAATCAGAGCCCCGAAATACAGTAAAATGTTTCCTATGACCCCGGCACAGGCCAGCCATCCATACCCCGCAATCTTTGACGCATCCAGCATCCCCACATCGGGCCACACCGCAAGGATTTCCCGGATCGCCCAATAAATCGCGATATACGGCAAAAAGCTGACCACCGCTGACGACGCAGAAAAAACGGCGGACAGGATCACCAGCGTTTTTTTAGTGGCCGTAATTTCCAACAACCGGGCAATGCCGGTCTTCCGAGCTCCGGCATCTCTCTTCTCTTGAGATTTGACTGCACGCATACCATGTTCTCCTTTCTCTGTACTCTTCGGTTCGCCGGCGCCCCGCACGGTTTTAGTTAGTTAAAACTAACCTTTTGGGAAAAAGAAATGTTGACACCGAAATCAACATTTTATCAAGCTCCCCCTATGCGGAAACCATCGCGGCAGCCGCCCGGGAACAGCTGTATACACAGGGGCTATCGCGGCAGCCGCTCGGGAACAGCCGGGCGGAGGGCAGCCGCAGACAACAGCTCTCAGCCTTTGTCCGGAAGCTCCGACAGGGACGCAATGATCGCAGCCCATCCGCCTGAAAAGAAGGCTGCCAGCGGCTCGGCCTTCTTCACGGCATCCTCGTAGGGCATGCTGTGCCTCACGGGCTCGAGCAAGGCGCTAATATAGCTATCCGATAACACGTGAATCGTTTCCTCGTCCATGAAAAATTCTATTTTACCGTTTCTTTTCATATGCTCCAGATACTCGATCGTGTATCGGGTTTCGTGCTCCGCCAGCATATGGGAAAAATTAGCCTTGGACGAGCCTTCGGAGCAGGCCACCAGCAGCCGGAACTCGTCGAAATGATCGTAAATAAACCGATAAATCTGCCGCATATCATCTACGCTTTTTTTGACGCTGATCCGGGAAATCACATGGCCCTCCCGATAGTAGGCGGCGGCAAACCGGGAAAAGAATTCTTCCGTTTGCCGGCATACGGGATCCACAAGAGCTTCAAAGATCGCGTTTTTATCTCTAAAATAGCCGTAAATCGCGCCGGTGGTCAGGCCTGCCGCTGCAGCAATCCGCCTCAGTGAAGCGCCCTTGAATCCCTTTTGTAAAAACTCCCGTCTGCTGCAGGCAAGGATCCGTTCCTGTGTGGTGAGGTCTCTTTCCAAGATTTGTCTTCCCTCTATTGCCCGGGTCCATTTTATAACGCCGTTATATAACATCGTTATAACCTTACACCTTTTTGCCCGGGCTGTCAAGATGCAAAACCGCTGTGATACCGAAGCGCAAAGCTCACAGCGGTTTTGTGTCGGGGCAGGGCGCAGAGGGAAGAAATGCGCGTACGCCTGTCAGGCAGCGCCCAGAATTTCCTTCATCAATTTCGTCAGCGGCCTGCTGCATCGTTTCTTTGTATCATACCCCACATAAACGATTTCCGAAGAGGCCAGCAGAAGCTCCTCGCCCTGCCGGTAAATTTCAAAGCCCATGGTAAAGCTGCGCTCGCCTACCCGTATCACGCGCACCCCCACCTCCAGCATGTCGTCATCAAAGGCGCTGGCAAAATATTCAAAGGTGGATTTTCTGTGGCACACCTCCGAATCGTGCCGGTCTGCAAGCTCCCGATAGGTATACCCTCTGTGGCGGAGAAAATCGGTAAAGGCTACATCCGTATAAATCAGGTAGTTCCCGTTATAGACCACCCCCTGCTGGTCCACTTCCCCGTATCGGACGCGGATCGGGCAGAAAAATACGCAATCCCCTCTCATGCCTCGCTTCCCCCTTCGGCTTGCCCCTCCGCTGCCCGGAAGGCTTCCCTCTCCTCCTCTTCCTGCAGGGCAATGTTTCTGGCATGGACTCCGGAGCGGCTGTCTCGTTTCAGCCACTTCAGAAGGCCGATCTCCATACCCACCACGATAATCAGGAAGGGAACGGAAATGATGATGGCCAGCTGCTTGATCGCGTCGAATCCCGATCCCGAGAGGATGATGCTCATGGGGATGACCGCCAACAGGATACACCAGAAAATACGCAGCGCCATTTTGGGCGTCCCCCGTTTGGTTACGGTTTCCGCCAGCGCCAGGGAGGCCGCATCCATGCTGGGGGCGACGAATCCCACGATCAGAAGCAAAATGACGACCGGCAGCAGAGTCGCCCCCAGGGGAAGCACTTCCAGAATACTGTAGATCGCTGCATCGCCTACACCGCTGTTGACCAGCCCCACCACGTCGGCACTGCCGTCCAGAAACGCCTTGATGGAAAAGCTCCCATCCACGCCAAAGAGGAACCAGCCCCCGGCGGAAATGCCCAGCATGGTGGCCACAGCCACCTGCCGGATGGTCCGGCCCTTGGAAACCTTGGCCACGAAAATCCCCATCATGGCCAGGTAGTTCAGATAGAACGCCTGGAAGTAAATCGTCCACCCCTCCGCAAATCCGGTGTTCTCCACCGGATCCGTAAACAGGCTCATTCTGGGAAGATCCTGAATCATATACCCGAAGGAGTTGACGATATTCTTTAAAATAAAGGTAGTAGGGCCGGCAAACAGCACGTACAGCAGGAAAGCAATGCAGAGAATGGCCGCTCCGTTGCTGATCACCTTCATCCCCCTGTCGATCCCCACATAGGCCATCGCGGTATAGACTACGGCGATCACCAGAATGATTCCGATTTTGATCACCGGCGTCGCATCAATCCCCGTCAATTGCTTAATCCCGCCGGACGCCAGAGGAACCGCCAGCCCCAGCGAGGAACTCAATCCGCCTAAGATGCCGAAGATCACACAAAAATCGATGATCTTTCCCACGGCGGTTTTCTGCGCCGGTGCAATACGCTCTCCCATCATGGCTTTGCACACGGCGCTGGTCTGGAAAGACGGAACCTTCCGAATATACACGCCGTAGCCGATGGCCACACCCATAATGGTATACATCGCCTGATTGGTCATTCCCCAGTGGAAAAACTGATAACCGATGGCCGACTCCAACGCCCGGGTGCTCCGCGGCTCCATCCCCAGCCCCGGCGCCTCGTAGTAATAAGCCCATTCCGTAAAGGACCAATACAGGGCCGCCGATGCCAGGGATGCCAGCACCATCATAGAAATATAGCTGGCTGTCGAATAGGCCGGTTTGTCATCTCCAAGCCGCACCTTACCGTACTTGCTCACCCCCAGATAAATGGCCAGAATGAATGTGACAAAGGTGAATACTTCAAAGATCGGCCCGAACAGGGCAATCATTTTCCAAAAGAACCCGCTGATTCCCTGGACGGTGGTTTCCGGATTCAGCACCATAAAAACGATGAATGCGGCCAGCAGCAGCACGCTGACAATAATCAAGCCCACCTCTACGTTTTCCCGGTCCTTGCTTCGCAACTTGCTTTCCATAGTGCCTCCTTTCATTCCTCAACGGAATCCTGTAAAAGAACGGCATTAACGGTTCAACATGTTCTTTCTTTTTTTCAGCGCCTCGTACCGCTTCTGCGCCGCAGCAAAATCGCCGGAGGACTTCCTTACCCGGTGTCTCAGCGCCCCGTGCCGACAGACATCCACGCAGTATCCGCAATTGATACAGAGCCGGTAGGCGTTCCCGCCGGGCTCCGGGAAGCCCTCCTCGTCGATCTGTATCACCCCCATGGGGCACACCTCTGCACAGGCGCCGCACCGGGCACACTTCTCCCGGTCCGCTGTGATCAGCTTCACGGCCCTATCCTCGAAGATCCTGGTGCACGGCTCCGCTTTCGATCAGCCCGTTGATTCTTTCCTCGCTGTACCCCAGCATCTTCAGGATTTCAACGCTGTGGCTCCCGGGAAAGCCGGCGGCCTCCGCATAGGGATCCACCGGCGTTTTTTCGAAGCGGATAGGCGTGTTCACCGCGGTGTATTCCCCGACATCTGTTTGCCGGATGCCGGTGATCACACCAAGCTCCTCCGTTTGCGGATCCCGGATAAATTCCTCCAGGGTTCGGACAGCGGCCCCCATTACACCGGCTCGACCCAGCGCGTCCTCTATCTCCGCTTTTTCTCTGACGGAGGTCGCCGCCTCCAGTGCCGCAATCAGCGGCTCCCGGTTGCGAACACGCAGCTCGTTGCTGCAAAACAAAGCATTCTTCTCCAGCTCCGGCACGTCCAGCGCACGGCACAGGGATCTCCACTCTGTCTCTCCGGTAACAGCAATGACCACGTGCCCATCCCGAGCGGCAAATTCGCCGCAAGGAGCGAAATGTCTGTCATGGTTCCCTGTCCGCCGGACAAAATCCCCGGTCAGGGAATGCTCCAATACCGGCGATTCTCCCATGTAGAACGCACAGTCCAGCATGGCTATATCAATCCGCAGCCCTTCACCTGTCTGCTGCTTATGGAGCAGCGCCATAGCAATCCCCCGCAGCAGGTGCAAGCCGGCCCAGGTATCGCACATGGAAAACCCGGGCTTGATGGGCGCATCGCCATCGACGCCGGACTGGCTCACCAGGCCGCTTCTGGCAGCAGCGATAATGTCCATGCAGGGCAGATGGGACAGAGGGCCGTAGGTTCCAAATCCGGCGATGGAGCCGTAGATCAGGGAAGGGTTTACCTTTCGCATTTCCTCGTATCCGATGCCCAGCTTCTCTAAGGTTCCCGCCTTAAAATTCTCGATGACCACATCCGATCGGGCGACCAGGTCCATCACCACCTGCTTTCCTGCTTCGGTGCGCATATCCAGCGCCAGCCCTTTCTTTCCTCTGTTATACTGACAGAAATACAGACTGATATCGTTGATGTACGGCCCATACTCCCGGGAAATATCTCCTCCTCCCGGCCTTTCGATTTTGACCACCTCCGCCCCCAGATCTGCCAGCATCATGCCGCAGAAGGGCGCTGCCAGCACCTGGGAAAAGTCGAGGATTTTGATCCCTTCCAAGGGTCTTTTCTTCACATCGATCACTCCTTCCCGCTTTCGTTTCACGATTCCGCCTCACCCCGGATCAGATCGTCCCTTTCACCGTTTTTTGCAGTCCCGGATCCTGCTTGCCTCAGAGGATCCCCCGGGCTCTAAGCTCCTCCAGCCTGCCTCCCCAGGCGGGCAGGCCTCCGTATATTTCTTCGTTGTCCGCGCCCAGGATCGGGGCCGGCTGAAGCGGCGGCTCCTCTTTGCCGGCAAATTTTATGGGTTTCCCCGGCATTTCCAGCATCCCCAGCTGCGGATCCTCCACTGCGGCGACCATCCCGCGCACGTGAAGCTGAGGCTCACGCAGCGCTTCCTGCGTGGTACTGCACATCGTTCCCGGGATCAGGGCTCCATCGCAGATTCCGGCAATCTCTTCCATGGTGTATCCGTCGAAAAGCTCCTCGATCTGATTTCTGAGATCACCGAAA
>JBGYKY010000013.1:0-13317 GCA_041836105.1 Bacillota bacterium
CGGCTTTTCCGGGAAGGGAAGCAGGTCCCCTATGAGCAGGTGACCCCGATGTATATGCGCAAAGCGGAAGCGGAAAGGCGGCTGGAGGAAGGATGCCCGATTTGATTATCCGGCAGGCTCGGGAAACGGATATTGACGATATGGCCCGCCTGGACAGGCTGTGCTTTTCCGCGCCCTGGAGCAGGGAATCCTTTCGCCTGGAAATCCTGAAAAATCATCTGGCTTTTTATTTGGTGGCTGAGCTGCCGGCAGCAGCAGGACCGATGCCATCAAAGCCGGCAGCAGCAGAGCCGGAGAAATCGGGGCAGCTGCGGGTAAAGGCGCCGGCGCGCGGGCTTTTGGCAGGATATGCAGGAATCTGGGCCATCCTGGAGGAGGGACATATTACCAATGTGGCAGTACATCCGGATCATCGAAGGGCGCACATCGGCGAAGCGCTGGTTCGGGTGCTGATGCGGGAAGCGGAGGCGGCCGGCATTTTGCGGTTTACCCTGGAGGCCAGAGTTTCCAACGAAGCGGCCATTGGGCTGTACCGAAAGCTGGGCTTTCGGGAGGCGGGCATCCGGAAGGGATACTACGAAGACAACAACGAAGATGCTCTGATCATGTGGGCGGACGGCGCCGATCCTGGCGAGCCGGAGGGAAAAGGAAAAACGGAGAGGGAAGGAGGGGGTGTCGGTTGAGCGGAGATGTATTGATCCTGGCCATTGAGTCCAGCTGTGACGAGACAGCTGCCGCCGTGGTAAAAAATGGACGGGAGGTGTTGTCCAACGTGGTTGCTTCCCAGATCGACGTCCACCGGGTTTTCGGCGGCGTGGTCCCCGAAATTGCCTCCCGGCACCATCTGGCCAATATGAATCGGGTGGTGGACCAGGCGCTAAGGGATGCGGGAAAGAAGCTTCGGGACATGGACGCCATCGGTGTCACCTGCGGGCCCGGCCTGGTGGGCGCTCTGCTCATCGGGCTGTCTACTGCCAAAGCCTTTTCTCTGGCGGCGGGTCTGCCGCTGGTAGGGGTCCATCACCTGCAGGGGCATCTGGCCGCCAACTATATTGAGCACCCCTTGCTGGAGCCGCCTTTTCTGGGCCTGATCGTCTCCGGCGGCCACACCAGCCTGGTGCGGGTCGCCGGCTACAACGATATGGAGGTCATCGGCGCTACTCGGGATGATGCGGCGGGAGAAGCCTTTGACAAGGTGGCCCGGGCATTGGGTCTGGGGTATCCGGGCGGCCCGCTGATCGACCAACTGGCCGGAGAAGGAAACAGCGAGGCAATACCCTTTAAAAGGGTCTTTCTGGAAAGGGGCAGCAGAGATTTTAGCTTCAGCGGCCTTAAGACGGGGGTCATCAACTATCTGAATACGGAAAAGCAGGCGGGACGGGAGGTCCGCAAGGCCGATGTGGCTGCCGGCTTCCAGCAGGCGGTTATGGAGGTGCTGGTGGATAAGACCGTGGCCGCCGCCGCAGATCTGGGTCAGGGAACCGTAGTGCTGGCCGGGGGCGTAGCCGCCAACAGCGCCCTTCGGCGGATGCTGACGGAAGCCTGCCGGGAAAAGGGGATGAAGCTGTATTTCCCGTCGCCGGCGCTTTGCACCGACAACGCAGCCATGATCGGGTGCGCCGCCTTCTATCGATACCGGGAGGGGCTGGTGGATGATCTGGCCCTGGATGCGGCGCCGGGATTGCCGCTGGGCCCCCGGTAGCGCCGGTGCGGCAGCCCGGGCACGGCCTGCCGCACCGGCGTGACAGAGATGCCTATACATTCGAGAGGAAAGAATGATCGTTTTATCCGTAACCAATCTGACAAAAGCATATGGGGCGCAGGTGGTGCTTCAGGACGTTTCCTTCCACGTCCGGGAGGGGGACCGGATCGGTATTGTGGGAGCCAACGGAGCGGGAAAAACCAGCCTGCTCCGAATGCTGGCGGGGGAGCTTCCCCGGGACGGTGGAGATATCCATCTTGCCGGAAATATTTCCCTGGGATATCTGAAGCAGTCCGAGGCCTTTGAGAGCCGCCGAACGGTGGAGGAGGAGGCCTACTCCATTTTTCGGGGGCTGTCCCGGATGGAAGAGGAGCTGGAGCGGATTTCCCAGGAGATTGCCGAGAGCTCCCGGCGGGGGCAGCAGGTGGAAAGGCTGCTGGAGCAGCATCATCGGATCCAGCAGCAGTACGAGCGAGAGGGGGGATACACCTATCGCAGTGAAATCGCCGGTATTCTGAACAGCATGGCCTTTACGGGGGAATCCCTGCATAAGCCGGTTTCTCTGCTGAGCGGCGGAGAGAGGACCAGGCTTTCTCTGGCCTGTCTGCTCCTGCGAAAGCCGGAGCTGCTGCTGCTGGACGAGCCGACCAACCATCTGGACATCGGCACCATGAAGTGGCTGGAGCAGTTTCTTCGAGGGTATGAGGGAACGGTGCTCCTGATTTCTCACGACCGATATTTTCTGGATCAGACGGTCAACCGGATCTTCGATGTGGATCAGCACCGGGTAACGGCATATGGCGGAAACTACACCGAATATGTGGGAAAAAAGCGATTGCGCCAGCAGGAGGATTTGAAGCGGTTCGACCGGCAGCAGCAGGAGATCCGGAGACAGGAGGAGATGATCCGGCGGTTTCGGCAGCACGGGACGGAAAAGCTGGCCAAGCGGGCGCGATCCAGAGAAAAACAGCTGGCCCGGATGGAGGCGGCGGAGAAACCGGGGAGCCGCGCCGGCACTATGGGACTCCGCTTTCAGGAGGCCTTTAAAAGCGGTACCGACGTCCTTCGGGGCGAGGATCTGGCCATGAGCTTCGGCCATGGCCAAAATCGGCGAGAGCTGTTCCGTCACGTGGATTTTGACATCAAGCGGGGGGAACGGATCTGTCTGGTGGGGCCCAACGGCATCGGAAAAACTACCCTCCTCAAGCTGATGATGGGCCGGCTGGAGCCGGATCAGGGACGGCTGAAAACCGGACACAATGTGGTATTCGGCTATTACGACCAGGGACAGCGGCTGCTGAATCCGGCCAACACCGTCCTGGAGGAAATGAGGGACGCGTACCGGCTGTACACGGACACGGAAATCCGCAGCCTTCTTGGGCGGTTCCTGTTTCGGGGCGACATGGTGTTTCAGCCGATTGCCGGGCTCAGCGGCGGGGAGCGGGCCCGGCTTTCCCTGCTGAAAATGATGCTGTCCGGGGCCAACGTACTCGTCCTGGACGAGCCGACCAATCACCTGGACATCGCGTCCAGGGAGGTGGTGGAGGAAGCCCTGACGGACTTCCCCGGCACGGTCATCGTGGTTTCACACGATCGCTACTTTCTCAACAGGGTGCCGGACCGGATCCTGGAATTGAGCGCCGAGGGGCTGACATCCTATCTGGGCGCCTACGACTACTATATGGAAAAAAAACAGTCCATTGCTTCAGGAAAAAGGTATCTGGCGGAGCTGGGACAGGAGGAACGAAGGGAGCCGGCGGCCCGAGGGCAGGGAGAAGTCCGGCCGGCGGAGGATGCCGCCGCTTTGCGGAAACGAAATAAGGAGGCAGAGGCCCGGGCCCGGCGGAAGGCGCGGCAGGAGCAGCAGCTGGAGGAAAGGATAGCTCTCCTGGAAAAGGAAATTGTTTTTTTGGAGAAAGAGATGTGCAGGGAGGAGGTATACAGCGATCATCTGCTGCTGGCCGAGTACCACAAAAAACTTGAGCTTTCCAGGGAATCGCTCTCTCGGGCTACCGATGAATGGCTGATTTTACAGGATTAGCCCGACAATCAAAAGGAGAAATAAAAAAAGATTTTTGTGTTGCATATATTAAATGGGTAAATTATAATAAACGTTGTTACACTTGTTAACAAAAAAACAGATGGAATCAAAATGGAGGAAAATAAAATGGTGTTTGATAAGATAAAGGGCATTATCGTAGAGCAGCTGGGGGTAGACGAAGCTCAGGTAGCGATGGATACCCATCTGATGAAGGATCTGGAAGCAGACTCCCTGGACGCCGTAGAGATCATCATGGCCATCGAGGATGAGTTTGATCTGGAGGTGCCGGATGAAGCTGCTGAAAAATTTCAGACGGTAGGCGATATCATCAAATACGTTGAGGAAAATACCAACTAAACTCGTTAAACCCGCGTCTGCGGGTTTTTTCAGAAGGACGGAAGAGAGCCAGGAATGAACAAGAACACGAAAACATCAAGTGCGGTTATCAAGCGGCTGCCCCGGTACCGCCGGTACCTTCGGGAGCTGCAGCGCAAGGGTGTGGACAAAATTTCATCCAGCGAGCTCAGCGCCCTGATCGGATATACTGCTTCTCAGATCCGTCAGGATCTGAATACGTTCGGCGGCTTCGGACAGCAGGGCTACGGTTACAATGTCAATGGGCTTTTCAACGAGATCAGCGGCATTCTCGGATTGAACCGGGACTACAAAATGGTTCTGGTAGGCGCGGGAAATCTGGGGCAGGCCATTGCCAACTATACCTATTATTATAAGGCAGGCTTTGTGGTGCAGGGCATCTTTGAGGTCAATCCCCGGCTGATCGGGTTGAAGATCAACGATATCGAGGTGATGGACTACGAAGGGCTGGCCGATTATGTGCGGGAGCAGGGGATCGATATCGGCATCATCTGTACCACCAAGGACAGTGCGCAGGATGTGGCGGATACGCTGGCGGCAGCCGGCATACAGGGCATCTGGAATTTTGCGCCGGTGGATCTGGATCTGCCCCCCTGCGTGGCCATTGAAAACGTTCATCTCAGCGACAGCCTTCATTCCCTGGCGTATCATATCAATCACCGGGATGAAGGCTGCGATTCCCCGGCTCAGGGAGAGAGCGACGAAACGGAAAAAGACGGCAGATAGCTTGCCGGGCGGGAGCGCGATATGAAATAAAAAATAACCGTTTCGAAAGAAACGGTTATTCCTTATCACCAGCCGTTTTATTAAGCCTGAACCGGAGCATCGACCGGACATACATTTGCGCAAGCGCCGCAGTCGATGCACTTATCGGCGTCGATCACGTAGATGCTGCCATCGGTAATTGCTTCCGTGGGACATTCGGGAACGCAGGCGCCGCAAGCGATACAGGAATCCTTGATTACATAAGCCATTTTCATTTCCTCCTTTTACCAGTAGTATAAAGCTAACGTCATTATAGCAAACCTGTCAGGAGAAGTAAAGATGAAAGTTTACGCATTAGTCGGGAAGAGCGGAACGGGAAAAAGCTATCAGGCCATGGGTATCGGCAAGGAAAAAAATGCAGAAGCCATCGTGGACGACGGGCTGCTGGTGTATGGCAATGCCGTGGCGGCGGGCATATCGGCCAAACGCCAGTCCACCAAAATCGGGGCCATTAAAACCGCCCTTTTTACAGATGAGGATCACCGCAGAGAGGTTCGGGACAAGATCCGGGAGCTGGACATTCAGTCCATCCTGCTGCTGGGAACCTCCCAGGGCATGGTGGAAAAAATCGCTGAGAGGCTGGGGCTGCCGGAGATTCTGGAAATCATCGCTATCGAAAGCATCACCACCGATGCGGAGCGGATCACGGCTCACAAGCAACGCCACGAGCTGGGGAAGCACGTTATTCCGGTGCCCACCTTCCAAATCAAGCGGGATTTTTCCGGGTATTTCCTGGATCCGCTGAAGATTTTCCGGGGCTGGGGCATCAAGGAGGTTTCGGAGAAATCGGTGGTGCGCCCCACCTACAGCTATCTAGGGGATTACACCATTTCCGATAAGGTCATTTCCGAGCTGATCCAGTACATAGGCCTCCATACGGAGGGGGTGGCGTCCATTATCCGGTCCGATGCGGTGACCACCAGCACCGGCGTGGATCTGACGGTATTGGCTATTTTGCGATACGGCTCCCGGGTTACGGAGGTGGCCCGGCGGCTCCAGAAGAATATTGCTCGGGAGGTAGAGAAGATGACGGCTTTCAACATTGAGTCCGTTAACGTGGAAATACGGGGGCTGAAGTAGGGCGGAATGAGTATTCTGATGATTCCCGATGTGACGGATTTTCATCCGGAGCATACCTTCGATTGCGGGCAATGCTTCCGATGGGAGAGGGAGCCGGACGGCAGCTATACGGGCATTGCGGGAGGGCGGGTGGCCAACATCAGCATTGTCCCGTCCGGTCCTTTGGATGTCCCTGCCGGCCTGCAAGCTTCCTCCCTTTCTGCCGCCGCACCGGGCGATTTCGTTGACGGGCCCGTCGAGCTTCGGATCCGCCCATTGGCCGGGAGGGCTTCGATCGGCAGGGAAGCGGATGCGGGGAGAGAAGCCGCGGCGGAGGCTGCCCGAGACGCCGGCGACACGGAGGCGGCCGCAGAAGAAGCCTCGGAAATGGCCTTCTGGCGCCATTATCTGGATTTGGATCGGGATTACGGTGCAATCAAGGCCCGGCTGTGTCAGGGAGACCCGGTTATGGAACGGGCCGTCTGTCATGGCAGCGGGATCCGGATTTTGAATCAGGATCCCTGGGAGGCCATCCTGTCCTTTCTCATTTCCCAAAATAATAATATCCCCCGGATTCGAGGCTGTATTGAGGCCCTTTGCCGGCAGTTCGGCCGCCCTATAGGAGAATATCGGGGAAGGGCTTTCCACGATATTCCGGAGCCGGAGGTGCTGGCGGCGTTGACGGAACAGGATCTGGAGGCCTGCCGGCTGGGGTACCGGGCCCGTTATGTGCTGGGAGCAGCGAGGCAGGTTCGGGAGCGAGGCATCGAAAACAGCCCCGACTTTCTCCTGAGCCTGCCGGGCATCGGGAAGAAGGTAGCCGACTGCGTCCTGCTGTTTTCCATGGGGAGAATGGATCGGTTCCCCGTGGATGTATGGGTGCGACGGGTCATGCATCAGCTCTACGGCCTTCCGGAAGGGGACTCCGACGCCATGCAGGCCTATGCCGCCCGGCACTTTGCGCCCTACGGCGGCATCGCCCAGCAATATTTGTTCCACTATATAAGGAAAGGATAAGAACATGATAGGACCCGTTGTCAATGCAGTCGCCATCGTCGTCTGTGCCGTACTGGGAAAGGCGCTGATCCGGCATTTCCCTGAACGCTTCGAGGTCATCATCAAGCAGGGCATCGCTCTGGCATTGCTGTACATCGGCATCTCCGGCGCCATGGAGAGCCAGGCCATGCTGACGCTGATCCTCAGCGTGGTGGGCGGGGCTATTTTGGGCGAGTGGATTGATATCGACAGGAGAATGAACAGCATCGGCCTATGGGCGGAGCGGAAGATGGGCTTTGGGGAGGGCGGCTTTGCTGCCGGCTTCGTCAACGCCAGCATCCTGTTTTGCACAGGATCCATGGCCATTGTGGGCGCGCTGAACAGCGGGCTGCAGGGGAATCATGAAATGCTCTTTGCCAAATCCATCCTGGACGGCGTCATTGCCATAATCTTTGCCTCGCAGATGGGTATGGGCGTGGCCTTTGCCTCCGTTCCGGTGCTCCTCTATCAGGGAGGGATCGCCTTGGGAGCGGCCTATCTGAAGGATTGGCTGACCCCGGAAATCATTACGGAGATGTCTGCCGTGGGAAGTCTGCTGATCGCCGGCATCGGCGTGAACTTTCTGGGGGCCTCCGCCAAGCCGATCAAGGTAGCCAATATGATCCCCGCGATCTTTCTCCCTTGGCTTTTCCTGTCGGTAGGCTTTAGCCTGTGAAATGGGGTTCCCGCCGGAAAAAAATCCAAAAAAATGTGTAGGATGTTCTTGACAAAGGGAAGAAGATATAATAAATTAGATTTAGCACTCAATAATAATGAGTGCTAACAATTTACCGAAAAGCGAATCGGCGCAACAAACATAACCAAGCAGGAGGTAGGAAAATGAGTTTTGCAATCAAGCCGTTAGGAGAACGCGTAGTAATCAAAAGAGTCGAGGCCGAGGAGAAGACCAAAAGCGGTATCGTACTGCCGGGCCAGGCCAAGGAACAGCCGCAGATGGCGGAGGTTGTCGCCGTAGGCCCTGGAACCGAGGAAGAGAAAATGGAGCTGGAGGTAGGGGATCTGGTCATCTTCGCCAAGTACGCCGGCACGGAAGTAAAGTATGACGGGGCCGAGTACACCATTATGTCCCAGCGGGATATCCTGGCCAAGGTTGTTCGATAAGCCGGTTCAATCCGGGCGGCGCAGGCCTGGCGGCTGAGGCGCGACAAGAAGCGGACGCGGGATCGAAGGAACGAACGTACACCGGCATGCCGGTACATAAGCGCATAGGTACATGAGTACATAAGAAAGAAGGGATTTGAATATGGCAAAGGAAATTTTCTACAGTGAAGATGCAAGAAGAAAGCTGCAGTCCGGCGTGGATCAGCTGGCCAATACCGTAAAGATCACCCTGGGACCCAAGGGAAGAAACGTTCTGCTGGAGAAGAAATTCGGCGGCCCCCTGATCACCAATGACGGCGTTACCATCGCTAAAGAGATTGAGCTGGAGGACCCCGTTGAAAACATGGGAGCTCAGCTGGTCAAGGAGGTTGCTACCAAGACCAATGATGTTGCCGGAGACGGCACCACTACCGCCACTTTGCTGGCGCAGGTCATCATTCGGGAGGGCTTTAAGAACGTTGCGGCGGGAGCCAATCCCATGGTTTTGAAGCGGGGCATCCAGGGCGCCGTTGACATCGCCGTCGATGAGATCAAAAATATTTCCAAAAATGTAGAAAGCAAGGACAGCATCGCCCAGGTGGCGTCCATTTCCGCCGGCGACGCCGAGATCGGCGGCCTGATCGCTGACGCCATGGAAAAGGTTGGGAAGGACGGCGTTATCACCGTCGAGGAATCTAAATCCATGGGAACCACCCTGGAAGTGGTCGAGGGCATGCAGTTTGACAGAGGATACCTGTCCGCCTATATGGTAACGGATACGGAAAAGATGGAAGCTGTTTTGCAGAACCCCTATATTCTGCTGACCGACAAGAAAATCTCCAACATTCAGGAGATCCTGCCTATCCTGGAGCAGATCGTGCAGCAGGGCAGAAAGCTACTGATCATCGGTGAAGACGTAGAGGGAGAAGCGCTGGCCACTATCGTCCTCAATAAGCTGAGAGGCACCTTTGAGTGCGTAGCCGTCAAGGCGCCCGGTTTCGGCGACAGAAGAAAGGCCATGATGGACGACATCGCTGCTCTGACCGGCGGTACCGTCATCTCCGAGGAGCTGGGCTACGAGCTGAAGGAAGCTACCCTGGACCTGCTGGGGACGGCTGCTTCCGTGAAGATCAACAAAGAGAATACCGTGATCGTGGACGGCGCCGGCAATCCCGCCGATATCCAGGCAAGAATCACTCAGATCCGAGCCCAGATTGAGGAGACCAATTCGGACTTCGATCGGGAGAAGCTGCAGGAAAGACTGGCCAAGCTGTCCGGCGGCGTAGCCGTCATCAAAGTGGGCGCTGCGACCGAGACCGAACTGAAGGAACGAAAGCTCCGCATTGAGGACGCCCTCAACGCCACCAAGGCTGCCGTAGAGGAGGGCATCGTTTCCGGCGGTGGCGTAGCGCTGGCTAACGCTATCCCGGCGGTACAGAAGTATGTAGATTCCCTGTCCGGTGACGAAAAGACCGGTGCCGCCATTATCATGCGGGCGCTGGAGGAGCCGGTGCGGCAGATTGCAGAAAATGCCGGATTCGAAGGCTCCGTAGTCATCGAGAAGGTGAAGACCAGCGCCGTGGGCGTAGGCTTCAACGCCAACAGTGAGGAATATGTCGATATGCTGAAGGCCGGCATCGTGGATCCTGCCAAGGTGACCCGATCTGCGCTGCAGAATGCTTCCTCCGCCTCCGCCATGCTGCTGACCACGGAGGCAGGCGTGGTAGAGGTTAAGTCCGATGAACCGGCGATGCCGCCCATGGGCGGTATGGGTGGCATGGGCGGCATGATGTAGCCGTCCGCCCCTCTGCCTCTTCGCGAGGCGTCCGGCGCAGTCGGCTGAAGGCCGCGGGGAGTGTGCGCGGGTCACGGAAGACATTGAGGAACAGGTGAGAAAAAAGGCCGGCAGGCCGGGAAGATCCCGGCCGCCGGCCTTTCCCGCGTGTTCCCGTTTGCCCCCTTCAAGAGGCTTTTGCCGTTATTTTAAAAGAAGGCTGCTCTCCTTTCTAATATTACATTACTATTAAAAAAGCACCGGAAAGTTTGACAAAAGCAGGGGAAGGAATAAAATAGTAAGGAGAAGATATCAACCCTGGAACGGAGAGGAGAAACTTGAAGATGCAAACGAGAAAGAGCATTGCACTGATATTGGCGCTGGCGCTGATCTGTGCCCTGGTCCCCTGGGGGGACGGCGCCAGCGTATCGGCGGCGACCTTTGCGGATATGCCTTTGGACTGGTCCACGGACGCTTTGGAGAAAACCGTGGCCAACGGGCTGATTTCCGGTTTTGAAGAGAACGGCCGGGCCTATATCAAGCCCACGGCCAACCTGACCCGCGCGCAGATGGCGGCTATCGTCAATCGGGCCTTTGGTGCGACGGAAAAGGCATCCCTGAGCGGTGTAAGGGACGTGCCGACATCCGAGTGGTTTGCAGAGGACATGCAGAGGGCCATCCGAATGGAGACCTTTAAGCAGGACACTCTCATGCGGCCCAATGACCCCATTACGCGGCAGGAAGCCTTTACGGTCCTGGCCAGGGCTTTTCAGCTGACCGGGACCGGCAGCAGTGTCAACACTGGTGCGCTGAACAGCTTTACCGACGGAAGCCGGGTGGCCTCCTATGCCAGAGAGTCGGTCAGCGCCATGATCAACAGCCGATATGTTGCCGGCAGCGACGGCAAGCTGAACCCGGAGGCCAACATCAGCCGGGCAGAGTTTGCCAAGGTGATGGACAATATGGCCAAGGCCTATGGGCGGGTTGGCAGCACCACCGTGAGCCAGTCTACCGTAAACGGGAATCTGATCATCAACAAGCCCAATATCACCCTGAAGGATACCACCGTTCGCGGGAACCTGATTATTGGTGACGGCGTGGGTTCCGGCGGTCTCACGCTGGATAACACCGATGTCACCGGCGATATTCTTGTCCGGGGCGGCGGCCAGGACGGCATTCTCATTAAGAGCAATTGCTCCGTTAATACCATGACCATTGCCAAGATTGCGGGAGGCGTCCGGGTTATCGCGGAAAGCGGCTCAAGTCTGGACGATCTGCGCGTGGTCCGAAGCGACAGCCAGGTCACCCTGGAGGGAACTTTCGACGATATCCATGTAGACGAAAGAGCCACCATATCCTTCCAAAATGCCAAAGCGGATGTGGTAAAGGTCAACGCGACCTCGACCCTGAACCTGGATAAAAACACTAAGGTGGCGCAGCTGGACGTTTTAAACAATGCCGCGTCCACCCGTATCAACAATGAAGGCACCATCGCCAAGCTCCGGGCGGACGTTAAAATCACCCTGTCGGGCAAGGGAACGGTCACCGAGCAGATCGGCCTGACCGGTACGACGGCAGTGACCGCCATCGGATCCATCAGCGGAACGCCCCGGGTCGGCAATGAGCTGAAGGCCGGCAGTCTGACACCCTCCAATGCCAACGTCAATTACCAGTGGAAGTCGGCATCTTCTTCCAACGGGACGTACACGAATATTTCCGGTGCAACCGGCAGCACCTATACCCCAACCGCCGACGATGTGGATCGGTACATCCGCGTGGTGGTTACCGGCAAGGGAAGCTACACGGGAACGGTTACCAGCGCCGCGGTAGGACCCGTCGAAATTTCTGCTGTCAGGGCCCAGTCCATCTCCGGTGTAACGGTACCCAAGGCCGGTGAAAAGCCGGTGACCAGCCTGGCCTCCACTTCGGAATATACGGCGAAGATCGCCTGGTCGCCCGGCGACAGCACCTTTGCGCAGAATACGGTGTACACGGCAACCATTACTCTGACTCCTAAGAGCGGCTATACCCTGCGAGGCGTTGTGGCCAACCAGTTTAGGGTTTCCGGAGCCAGCGCCACCAACTCGGCCAACTCCGGCGTCATTACCGCGGTGTTCCCGTCCACGGGCGGCAACTACGCCGACGGACTCAGTCCCAGTCTGGTCCGAATGGATCCGGCGCAGGAGGGAAGGATGTACCTGACCCTGTCCACGGCTCCTTCTTCGGGGTATAAGATGATCTATCGGGTGACCGGGACAAATCCGTCAGCGCCGCTGAAGGATGAGGTCCTCAGCGGTTCTGGCTGGACGGATCTCACCACCACCGGGCAACTGGAAATCTCCATCAACGACGGGCAGTACGTCCAGGTCGCTGAGGTAAAAAGCTCCAGCAACAGGGTAAACCGGTGGGGCAAAGTCGGACCGGCTGACGACGGATACACAACGCCGGTCCCGGCCAGCGGATTGACGCTGAAGATCGAGTCGGGAGGGACCGCTTCTCCGCCGGCGGTGGACAGCGTTATCGTTACCATTACAGGCGGCGATTCCGGTTCCGTTTACTACTACCGAGTGGGCTCCGAGGCAGCGCCGAATGCGGCGACCACTCTGAATCCCCAGGGATGGACGGGAATCCGGGTGGAAAATCGTGTCGCCCTGATCCCGTCGAGCGAGGTAGCCTCCGGCAATATCGTTCAGATCGTAGAGACCACCAGCAGCAACGTGGTGCTTCGGTGGGGACAGGAGCAAGCATCGTTTTAACCGGTCAGCAGGCAGCTGACATTCAGGAGGGGCATGGAAAAAATCCGATGGCTGGGATGCGGTATTCTGATCGGCATTGCCAACGTAATCCCGGGGGTCAGCGGGGGAACCATGGCGGTCATCCTGAACATTTATGACCCCCTGATCCTGGCATTCCACAGAGGACGGCTCCGGTCCAGCCTCCCCTTCCTGCTTCTGGTGGGCGGGGGAACGGCTCTGGGCGTCCTGCTGTTCAGCCGGAGCATTACCTATCTGATCCGCCACTACGAAATGGCTACCCAATACGCCTTTATGGGGTTGGTGGCGGGCAGCATCCCGTTCCTGTGGAGAAAGGCCCGGCACAAAGAGCTTAAGAAGAAAAACTGGGTTCCCTTTTGCCTCGCGCTGTTACTGATGCTGGGGCTGCTGGTGATCAATAAAACGGCCGCTCCCGATAGCGGTGCTTTCGCGCCGGACAGCATGGCGTACCCGGTGCTGGCCGGGTGGCTCTTCCTTTCCGCCCTGGCCAGTACCATTGCTATGATCCTTCCCGGCATCAGCGGCTCCTTCGTCCTGCTGATGCTGGGAGGGTACTTTGTTACTATGGAAGCCATCGCCACTGTGGACCTTTCCGTCCTGCTGCCGGTGGCGGCGGGGATTCTGGCGGGCGGCGCCATCGGGATAAAGGTAGTCGGCCTGATGATCATTGAGCATCCCCAGGCGATGTATA
>JBGYKY010000014.1:0-5198 GCA_041836105.1 Bacillota bacterium
GCGGGCGGCGGCAATAGGGTGCGGCCGCAGAAAAAGCTGTTGAGCCGCGGCGCCCATAGCAGAGGTGTACGGAGAAATTCAAAGAAAGGAGAACGTGTAGAGGGCTTCCCTATGAGCTCGATGCGCAGGGTGGAAAGCATGAAAGCGGACGTAATCATTACCAGTCGGGCTGTATTCGACAGCATCAATCCGGAGCCATACCCCGGGTATGTGGCGGTGAAAGGGCAGCGGATCCTGGAGGTGGGGAAGGGAGAACCGCCGGAGGAGCTGATCGGCAGAAAGACCCGGAGGCGGGACTATGGACAGAATCTGTTGATGGCCGGATTCCATGACAGCCATACTCATCTGTTGATGGCCGGTATGTATCGGACCTATGTGAATCTGGCCGATGCCAGGTCGGAGGAGGAAGCGGCCGCCATGGTGCGGGTCTGGGCGGCTGCCAACCCCGGCGGAGAGTGGATCATCGGATTCGGCTGGTACCACGTGTTTTGGGAGAGCCTGCGGCTGCCTGAAAAGGAAGCGCTGGACCGTTTCTTCCCCCATCGGCCCGTATGCCTGATCAACGCGGAGGCTCATGGAGCCTGGGTCAACAGTGAAGCCCTTCGCCGAGCAGGAATCGATAAGAACACGCCGGATCCGCCCGGCGGCAAGATCCAACGGCGGGAGGACGGAGAAGCCACCGGCTTTCTTTATGAAACGGCGGTGGGACTGGTGGGCGCCCACGCCTTTCGATTGGAAGAGGAGGAAGAAAAAAAGATCCTCCGATCCTTTCTGGCCGGCGCCGCAGAAAAGGGAATTACCTCCGTCAACGACGTCCAGCCGTATTTCCACGGAAATATGGGAAATCTGGCAGTATACAGCGAAATGGACAAATCGGGAGAGCTTACCGTTCGGATCCATGCGGCGCCGGATCTGTTAGGGGACCTGGATCAGGTAGCAGCCTGGAGGGATCGCTACACCTCTGACAAGCTGAAGGTAGATATGCTGAAGCAGTTTTTGGACGGTGTCTGCACCACCCACACGGCGCTGGTATTAGAGGATTATGCTGACGCTCCCGGAAATCGGGGCACCTCCCTGTCCGATGCCCAGGCGATCCGTAAGGCTGTTCCCGAAGCACACCGCCGGGGATTTTCGGTAAAGCTCCATTCCTGCGGCGACAAGTCGGCCAGAATGGCGCTGGATTATTACGAAGAGGCTATTCGGGCGCTGGGCAAAAATCAGTGCCGTCATGCCATTGAGCACATTGAAATGCTGGATGCCCGGGACCTGCCCCGCTTCGGGGAGTTGGGCATCGTTCCGTCGGTTCAGCCGGAGCATATAGCGCTGACCCAAACCTTTGCGGAAAATCCCTATCGGGTGGTCTTGGGAGAAGAGAGAGCAGGAAGGACCTGGCCCTTTAAGGATCTGTACGACACGGCAGGATTTTTGGCCATAGGCAGCGACTGCCCCGTAGTGGATAACGATCCCTTCCTGGAAATTTACCGGGGTGTGACACGGCTGCACAACGACGGGCAGCCGGAAGGAGGCTGGAACCCGGGTCAGAAGCTGACCCTGTATGAAGTACTGCGAAGCTATACCTACGGGTCGGCGTACGGCGTGAGACGGGAAGCGGAATTGGGAAGCCTGGAGGCGGGAAAATTTGCCGATATCATCGTGCTGGACCGGGATCTGTTTTCCGTGGCGGAGGCGGAGCTGAGGGAAGCTTCGGTGATTCTGACGGTCATGGACGGACAGATCATATATGAAAAAAGCGCAGTGTAGATCTGCGGCAATAAAAAGCCCTTCGGCTGTGTGGCGGATAGCGCAGAGACGCGTCGCAGCCGAAGGGCTTTTTGCGCTGATATCAGCGGAGTGGACGGGGCTTAACTGAGATAGCGGAAAACGCCCCGGACCCGGCCCAAAATGGTGACGTCTCTGGTGCGGATAGGTTCCATGGCCGGATTTTCGGGCTGGAGGCGGATATGATCGGTCTCCCTGTAGAAGGTTTTGACCGTGGCCTCGCTCTCCATGCCGCCGCCTACCATGGCTACCACGATGTCTCCATTGTGTGCAACCTGCTGCTGTTGAACGAGAATCAGATCGCCGTCATGGATGCCGGCTTCGATCATGCTGTCGCCCCGGACGTGGAGCATAAAATAGGTTCCCTGGCCGATAAAGTGAGCCGGAACCGGGAAGTAGTCTTCCGTATGCTGATCGGCCAGGATCGGTGCCCCGGCGGCGATCCTGCCCACGATGGGAACGGACACAACCTGGGAGGGCTCCGATACAGCGTCGGCATCGGTAGCAGGATGCAGCGAGGATGTCAAAGAAGAGCCCTTCGATAAGCGATCGGAAGAGGCTATGATGCTGCCGGATGGGGCTTCCGGACCCACTGCTCCATCTGATGATGGAAAGGATCCGTCCGGATCCACGAGCATCAGCGCCCTGGGCTTTGCGGGATCCTTTCGGAGGAAGCCCTGCCTTTCCAGGCTGGCGATATCCTTGTGGACCGTGGAGGTAGACTTGATGTGAAGGGCCTGGCAGATTTCACGCACTGTGGGAGGGTAGCCCATGATCCTTACCTGCTCTTTCATGTACAGCAGTATTTCCCGCTCCCGCTCCTTTAATCCTTTCATGTCAACCTCCTTGATTACTCTCGCGCCTGCCCACAGTATATCACAAAGCCTGAGAAATGTAAACATGTGTTCGAAGCGAAAAACACAAAGAAAACCCGGCCGGAGAGCTCCGGCCGGGTAAATCCTGCTGTTCACTGCTCAGCAAGGCTTTAGGTGGTTATTTGATCATGTTGTCCACGGAATCCAGAACCTTGTCCAGGATGGCCAGGGCAGCCTTCATCTCTTCCTCGGTGATGTTCAGCGGCGGAGCAATCAGGATCATGTTCTCGTGTGAGTAGGTGGAAAAGCCCTCCGTCTTCAGCATGCCGACGATCTTGACCATCAGGCCCTCCTTGTCGTTGTTGAAGGGAACCAGTGCTTCTCTGGTTGCCTTGTCCTTCACCAGCTCGACGGAGGAGAACAGACCGATGTGTCGGACCTGGCCGACGCAGGCGTGCTTCTTTTCCATGGCATCCAGGGTATCCGCCAGGACCTTGCCGACAACCTTTACGTTTTCAGCGATATTCTGCTTCTTATACTCAGCAACGGTAGTCAGGGTAGCGGCACAGCCCATGGGATGGGCGCTGTAGGTCAGGCCGCAGAACAGCTTGTTGTCGTCGAAGTGCTTGGCAATCTTTTCGCTGACGATAACGCCTCCCAGGGGAACGTATCCGCAGGTAGCGCCCTTAGCAAAGGATACCAGATCCGGCTTGATGTTGAAGTTGTGGAAAGCAAAGGCCTTACCGGTTCTGAAGAATCCGGCCATGACCTCGTCGCAAACCATCATGATGCCGTACTTATCGCACAGAGCCCGAACGCCCTCCATGTATCCGGCGGGCGGGATCAGGATACCATTGGAACCAACAACGGTCTCCATGAAGATCGCCGCAATGCTCTGGGGCCCTTCGTACTGAACCTGGTTTTCCAGGAGCTCCAGATAGAAAGCGGTCACATCGGCTTCGCTGTCGAACTTGCAGGCCTTAGGAGCTCGGTATGCATAGGGGCCGTCAAACTTGATGAACCCCGGAACGCCCGGCTCGTTGATGAATCTTCTCGGTTCACCGGTCAGGCTGCCGGCTCCGGCAGTAGCTCCGTGATAGGAACGGTACATGGAGAAGACCTTCCATCTTCCGGTATAGGCCTTTGCGATTTTGATGGCGTTTTCATTGGCCTCTGCACCGGCGTTGGTGAAGAAGACCTTTGCGCCCTCCAGCCCGGACAGCTCTACCAGAGCCTTGGCAGCCTCGGATCGAACATCGATAGCGTATCCCGGTCCGATGAAAGCCATTTTGTCGGCCTGATCCTTGATCGCCTGAATGATCGCCTTATTGCCATAGCCCAAATTCAGGTTGACCAGCTGAGCAGACATATCCATATACTTCTTGCCGTCCTCGTCCCAAAAATAGAGCCCCTCTGCTTTGGTGACCACCATGGGGTTCAAGCTTCCCTGAACGCTCCAGGAATGCAGGTTGTACTTCTTGCTCATTTCTTTGATTGCAGACATGTTGATTCTCCTTTTCATATGAAATGCATTTGCAATAGAATATCTGAGAGGTAGGCGGGATCCTGCCTATTTGAACTCGGCAACGATGTCGGCCGGGAACAGATCCTCATCCTTGGGCTGGAAGGAGGGGATGGGCCGGGCCACGTAGGTGAAGTTCAGCAGATCCTTCCAGGTCGCATTGTGAGAAATGCTGTTGTGTCCCCAGGTCCCGCAGCCCAGAGTCATGGACATGGGGAAACCGCAGGTCCAGGAGCCGGAGTTGGAGAGGGACTGAGGCAGATTGACGCACACCTTGCACACGGGGATCTTTTCGCCCAGAGCGGTCACTCTTTCCTTGACGGTGGTGTGGATGCCGATGCTGTGGCCCTTACCCTGGTATTCCAGAATGCTCATGGTCTTTGCCATGGCATCCTCAAAGTCCTTGGCCTTACGAACGCCGGATACCGGGGACAGCTTTTCGCCGGTGAAGGGGAATTCGTTTCCGTATCCGCCGTTTTCTTCAGCCATCAGCATAACGGTTCCGTCGGGAACGGAAATCCCGGCGGCTTCAGCAATTTTAGCGGCGGGCTGCGCAACGATGTGACGGTTCAGATCGTGGTTGGCAGGAGATTCGGGCCACAGGGTCTTCAGCAGCTTTTGCTTCTCCTCGGTCCCTTCCTTGATCAGGAATGCGCCTCTCTTGGCCATGGCTGCCATGAAATCGTCGTAGCAGCTTTCCAGAACCACGATGTTATTTTCGGTAGAGCAGGAGGTTGCATTGTCAAAGGTCTTGGATCGAACGATCAGGTCGGCGACCTGGTCCATATCGGTGGTGCCGTCTACGATGGAGACTACGTTGCCGGTTCCTACGCCGATGGCCGGGTTGCCGGAGGAATATGCCTGGCGGACCATGGGCGTTCCGCCGGTAGCCAGGATAAAGTCTACCTGCTTCATCAGCTGGGCGGAGGCATCGATGGATACATAATCCGGGTCAATGGCCTGGACCAGGTCAGCGGGAGCGCCGCACTTCACGATGGTCTCGCGGATCATTTCCGTAACGGCCATGTTGGTTTTTCGCGCTTTGGGGTGGGGAGCCAGAATGATGGCGTTTCTGGTCTTCA
>JBGYKY010000015.1:0-2811 GCA_041836105.1 Bacillota bacterium
ATGGGCAGCAGGGACCTGGAATGACCGCCCGCTTTACCACAATCTTTGGCCCATCGGCAGCCTGATCCTTTTCTACCTTTTTGGGTACCACCTTGACAATTTTCGTTTCGGCCGCCGCCCTGCCGCGCAGAACCGCATTCCGCACTACGGTCGCGTCCATGTCCGACAGCACGCTCATGTGGCTTTTGGCCTCAATCCCCATGGATTGTATCTTGTCAACCAGGTCCCTGCTGCCCATGCCGAGCTCTTTGGCTAATTCATGGATTTTTATCGTCATTAAATGACCTCCCTCCTTCTATATCCGCTGACATTCCGTCAATCTCTTTTCTGATAATATCCGCAAAGCGTTTATCCGTAATCCCGAATACGCCGCGGAGACCGACCCCCAGCACCGCCGACAGGCTTTCCATGGTGCCGTATACCCGACATTCGACCTTTTTAGCTTCCGCGGTACGCTGCAGCTTCTCCATGGTGCCGTCCGCCAGGTCCTCCGTTAAGATCAGCAGCCGGAGCTTTCCCCGGTTCAGTCCGTGTAAACACGTATCGGTACCGCTGATCAGGCTGCCGGATTTTCTGGCAAAGCCCAGATAGCTGTCCAGCTTGCTCCTCATGACTCCTGCTCCGATCCCGAGCCGGATCTCGGAGCCTTCTGCTCTTGATCGGCAATAAACCGGCTCAGCTCCTCCAACAAGGTGTCCATCTGCTCTCCGGAGATCTCCATCTCCAGGTTTCGTGCAATGGCCCGCTTTTTTCGAGCCTTTTCAAAGCACCGGACATCGGGGCAGAGGTAGGCGCCCCGGCCCTTGGCCTTTCCCGTAGGATCCACGGACACCTGTCCCTGATACCCGGAAATCCGGATGAGCTGATGCTTTTCTTTGGATTCCATGCATCCGATACAGCGGCGCATGGGTCTGGCCTTTGCTTTCAATGGATTCTCCCGCTCTCTTTCTATTCTCCTGCCGGCTCGGGATCCGTTTCCCGGGCCTCCTCGGCATACTCCCCGTATTCGCTGCCTTCCGGGTATCCGCCATATTCGGTTTCCGCCTGAAGGCTGTCGTAATACTGAGTGTGGCTCTTAATATCGATCTTCCAATTGCAGAGCTTAGCGGCCAGGCGCACGTTCTGCCCCTCCTTGCCGATAGCCAGGGACAGCTGATAGTCGGGTACGATTGCAACAGCGGATTTTTCCTCGCTGCCGATAATGACCTTTTCCACCTTGGCCGGGGACAAGGCGCTGCTGATCAGCTTCTCCGGGTCATCGCTCCAGGTGATGATGTCGATCTTCTCTCCGAAGATTTCATCTACGACAGCCTGGACCCGAATGCCGCGGGGGCCTACGCAGGCGCCGACGGGATCCACATTTTCGTCCTTGGCCAGCACCGCCATCTTGGTACGGGAGCCGGCCTCCCGGGAGATGCTTCGTATTTCTACGGTCCCGTCCTGCAGCTCCGGCACCTCCAGCTCAAAGAGACGTTTGACCAGTCCCGGATGGGATCTGGACAAATACACCTGCGGGCCCTTGGTGGTTTTTTTCACGTCCATGATGTAGACCTTCAGCCGGCTGTTGACGGTGTATGTTTCGCCGGGCGCCTGCTCAGTAGCGGCCAAAATACCTTCGGCGCGCCCCATATTGATGAAGACGGTTTCGTTGCTGATCCGTTGCACCACGCCCGTGATCAGTTCGCCCTGCCGGGTGATATAGTCGTCGAAAATCATGCCCCGCTCAGCCTCGCGAATGCGCTGCACCACTACCTGCTTAGCGGTCTGAGCAGCGATCCGTCCGAAATCCCGGGGAGTCACCTGATATTCGATGGCATCGCCCACCTTGTAGCGGGGATCTACCTCCAGCGCGTCCTCCAAGGAGATTTCCATTAAGTCATCCTCTACGATTTCCACCACATCCCGCTTCATGAAAACGTCAATATCCCCGCCTTCCCTGTCGATGACCACCCGGACGTTCTGGGCCGTGCCGTAATTTTTTTTATAGGCGGAAACCAGGGCCAGCTCAATGGCCTCAATCAAAATATCCTTGGAGATCTGTTTTTCCTTTTCCAGCTCTTCAATCGCTTTGATAAACTCCTTATTCATATTTCAACTACTTCCTCCTCTAAAAGATCACCAGTAATTTTGTCCTTGCTACGGCTTCCGCCGGAAAAGCCAAGGAATCTCCCTTTTCATCCTGGAGAACCAGGTTCCCCTCCTGCCATCCCACCAATCGGCCGGTGTAATGCTTCTTGCCGTCTACGGCCCGATACAGGCTGACCTCCACCGGATGTCCGGCAAAGCGAAGATAATCCCTTTCCCGGAGCAAGACACGGTCCAGCCCGGGAGAAGACACCTCCAGATAGTAGGCCTGCTCGATCGGATCCTCTTCGTCCAATCGCTGGCTCAGATACCGGCTGACGGCTTCGCAGTCATCGGTGCTGACGTACGCTGCAGCGCCCGAGGAGTCGGGCAGCCTATCGATAAAGACCCGAAGGAACCAATCCTTTCCCTCCTTAACAAACTCCGTCCGGTAGAGCTCCAGCCCTCTTTCCTCCAAAAAACCAGCCAGCAACCGTTCTGTGACCTCTGTGATCTTTGATTTTGCCATTTCAACACCTGCTTACGACACTCTTAAAGCGTTTTCTAAACATTTTCCCGGCAACAAACCGGACAACAAAGATGAAAGAGTGGGCGGGCCCACTCTTTTTCCTTACCGAAAATTAACTTCCTTATCAGACTATCACGTTTTCAACAAAATTGCAAGTAGTTTTCCAATAAATCCCGACCTTTTTCCGGATCAGACAGCTTAATGATCAGCCTGGCCAC
>JBGYKY010000016.1:0-37289 GCA_041836105.1 Bacillota bacterium
CGGAGAAAAACGCGATCCGATGATTTTCCGGGTACTGAAACCCGCCGTGGAGGATGGAATAGTCGGAAATAAACCGATACAGGTGGTTCAGCGCCGCAGCATTGTTGAAAAATTCCAGATGGGATTCCTCCCGCTCCGTTATCAGTGTCAGCATCTTCTTGTAGATCAACCAGAAAAGCGTGTTTTTCTCCTCCGGATCCAAGCTGTCGGCGCCGAAGAGGTACTTTCCGATCACGTGAAAGGCCTCCTGGCTGACCAGGGGGTCATAGTTGGCCAATCCTCGAAGAAGGAGCCCTGCCAGCAGCTCCCTGCGCCCGGAAAACGCAAGTTGATCTTCATAAAACCTATTTTTGTAAACCGGATAATGAGTCAAGAGCACACCGATAGTGTTGAGGGTCACGGAAGCGATCCTTTCATTTCGGCTTTCCAACAGCTTTCCCAGGTGAGCGATCAGCTCGTCCAGCTCATTGGGATGGAGGAAAAGCGCGATCTCCCCTAAATACTCCGGAATATACTTGGAAAACTGATATTCCCCGATCTCCAGACCCTTGGTCAGCTCGATGACGATCTCGTTTCGCTGGTCCAGGGTCAGCAGACCGATGGCATACGTTAGCCCCTTCCCTGCGGAATGGCGCACCGTCACACGCTCACTGACCTTCAACAGATTGGACAGGTGGGTAGCGATGTGGAGGGTTTCCTCCCGTCGCCCCAGGCGGAGCCGCTCCAGCAGGTATTCAATGTTGACGGCCTTAATAATCCAGGGGGTGCCCACCTTCAGGTTTTCTAAAAACAGATCGGAAGCAGATTCTCCTGTCCCATACATCCGGCTTCGCATTTTTTCCAGCTCCTCCGGCAAATAGTCCATCCGGGAAAGGATCTGATATTTAAGGTAGAGGCTCCCTGTGTAGACCTCCGGCAAGGCCAGGGTCGTCTGGAGGATCTGTTCCGCCAGCTTTGGCGGGATTTTTTCCGCGGGGAAGCTCTTAACGTAGTGCTCCAATACCCGGAGAATACCCAGATGGATTTCATCGGAAGTGCGGCCGTTCAGGGAGAAGCAGAACTCCAGGAGGATTCGCTGCTCCTCTCCGGTACAGTCCTGAAGGGGCAGATACAGCATAGAATCCAGGAGGATAAAGGCGGTGGGATCGTCCAGAATACCACGGCGATAAAACCCGACGATCATCTCCAGATATTTCCTTCGCTCTGCCTTCGGTACCCGGTTTAACAAGGTGTTGATTATGATCTTCCAGGTGTACCCGATCCATCGCCGATGATTTTCCGTGACCTTGTGCTCGGGGAAAACAATTCGGCTGAAGTACTCCTCGCACAGCTCTGCGGCGCTTATTTCGCCGCTGATAGGCTTTACCCCGCTGGGGAGCTCCTTTCGGTATTCTTCGTCGAAGTGGGCTAGGAGCATACCCATCAGCTCTGCCGCCAGACGGCGGATGTCCCCCTCCCGGTGCATCAGTAGCTCATAGAGAAAGTTCATGGTCATGACCTTCTGCCGCTGGGTCATGTAGGTGAAATATTCATAGAAAATGTTGATATAGGATCGAACCTGCTTCCACTGCTTTTCCGAGCGAGCCGCTTCCAGCAGATCGCCGAACGCCACCTCGTCATTAAACAGCTTCATGACAGAGATGTTGTGCTCAATGGCCAGATCCTTCAGCCGCCGGATGGCGCCTTCGCTGTTCAGGAGCGGTTCAAAGGTCCTGGATGCGGGGCGGAGAACCGGATCCTCCGGGTCGGTGCTGACTCCCAGTCCCTTCATATATTCTTCAAAATCCTTCAGCTTGGCATACACCCGTTCGTAGCGCTTCCGCTTGGCATCGTCCACGTTGTCCAGCTTGCGGAGGATGACGTGGAAGGACTCATCCAGGGTATAGATCCGGATCTCTTCTTTTCCCTGAGCATCCCGTCCGCCTTTGACCCGAAAATCCGCATAAATCAGTACCAGCGACTCCACCGAAAGGTTTTCCAGCTCCAGATCCCAGGTGGAATGATTGGTGGCGATGTGGCCGATAATGGGCATAAGGTTGGTCTTGAAAAACAGATCCGTGTAGTAATAGTGTAGATAGGGAATCCGCTGATTTTCCGAATCCCGGCAACCAAACTTTCCGATATCGTGCCCAGCGGCCGCACCGGACACCAGGGCTTTATCAATAGGTACACCGGCCTGGCTCAACTGACGTCCGATGGCTACGGCGATCCGGTGAACTCCGTTGATGTGCCCAAGAATATTGTAGCCGGTCACTTCGCCGTATAGCAGCATAAACTCGTTGAGATAATGCTGCTCCCAGTATTGGGTCAGCCGCTGATATTCTCCGCGCCCGCTGCAAAGAGCCACTTCCTCTGAATCCAAAAACCGGATCTGTTCCTCGCCGCCCGGAACGGAACAGCCGGGCAGGGCTAAAAAAGTTCGGATGGCCTGCAGGATGACGTGACGAGCCAGGCGTCCCTCCCGGCTTTCCTGCACTCCTTTTTCTCCCGGGAAGAGCTGCCCCAGGGTCGCGTCCAGCACATATCTGGCCCAGCCCTGCTTCGGCTCGGGCGCAATGCGCTTTAGCAATGGAAAAAGAGCCCGGATCAGATCCTCACAGCAAAGGATCCGATCCGGCCCCAGGTCCGGAAGCCGCCCTGCCGCCTTCTCTTCGGTCAGCAGCTCTGACATCTGTTTTTTTGTAATGCTGTTTGCCTTTAAGAATTTCCTGCCCAGCAGGTCTCGCACAATGGGTTCAATGATCATCCTCTACCTCTTCCAGCAGGACCCGGTCCAAGAAGGATCCTCTGGCCTCTCGTTTAATCAGCCGGAGATAGTCAATGTGCATCGGCTCGTACTCCTTAAGCTTCACCAGGCAATCCAGGGCCTCGTAAATATCAGCGATCTCCTCTTCATTGCCGCTGATTTGGTACTCCTTGATTTCTTCAATGATCTTTTCGATCAAGGCCTGCTCATACTCCTGCTCGCCCAGAATCCTGGAGACCTGCCTTCTCCCGCTTTCTTCAATCAACTGAGGGATGCGGTCTCGAACCAGCTTGTTGTACGATATCTTCACTTCGTCCACCTCCTGTCTATCTCGCCGCTATACTTTTATTATATAAAATCTGCGGATATTTACAAGCCATCCCTTCTCCCTGTTTTTTTATTTTCATTTTTCCTCTTGACATTAATAGTCACGTAGACTATACTGTGTTTAAATAGTTTAATTGACCATTATTGCTTTCAGCCCGCCCGGCAGAAGCTGCCGCTTCCCTTGGGATCCGCGGGAAAACAGGGTCCTTTCATGAAAGGTGGTAAACAAAATGAACACGGAAGAAAAATTCTTACGGGAGTATCGGGAACAGGATTACGAAAAGCTTTCCTGCACCACCGATATCCTGATTTTTACCATCGGCCGGGAGCATCAGCTGCAGGTGCTGCTGAAAAAGCGGCGGCAGCTTCCCTTTCGGGGGCGGTGGGCTCTGCCCGGCGGAGTCGTAGGCATCAGGGAGTCTCTGGAAGACTCAGCCCGGCGGGTGCTTTTGGAAAAAACCGGGCTGTCCCGGCTTCATCTGGAGCAGCTGTACACCTTTGGCCAGCCGGACCGGGACTCCCGAATGCGTTTCGTCAGCGCTGCGTGTCTGGCCCTGCTGCCCTGAAATTCCCATCCGGCGCTGGAAGAGGACTCCGCTTTTTTCTCTGTCCGGCGCCAGGGGTCGGAATGGGTCCTGCAGGGAAGCGAGCCGCTCTCTCCGGCGGATCTGGCCTTTGATCACCGGCACATCCTCCAGACCGCCCTGGAGAGAATAAGCGGCAAGCTGCACTATTCGGATATCGGGCTCCGATTGGTGCAGGATCCGAACAGATTCACCATTTTCGAGCTGCAAAAGGTTTTTGAGGCCATTGAAAACAAAAGCTACGATGTCCCCAACTTTCGCCGCTACTTTAAAAATCGGTACGAAAGCACCGGCATTGCCGAAAAGACGCCGGAGGTTTCCACGGAGCTTTCCAAACGTCCCAGCAGCTATTACCGGCTGACGGCCCCCCTGTTTAGCGGGGAGCATGCATAAAGGAGGAATCTGCCATGAAAAAGAAGCTGTTGCTGGTTATTGATATGCAAAAGGATTTTATCACCGGCCCCCTGGGCAACGATGCATGCCGCGCCGTTGTTCCCCGTGTCATACGGCGCATGGAAGAGGCGCGGGCGAAGGGATGGCAGATCCTTTGCACCCGGGATATCCACGAGGAAAACTATCTGAGCACCGGCGAAGGAAGGCGACTGCCGGTCCCTCACTGCCTCCGGGGCAGTCGGGGCTCAGAGCTGATCGACGAAATCCGGGCGCTTGAGGAAAGCTGGGCGGACCGGGAGCAGGTCTTTCTTCCCATCCACCCCCTGGAAAAAAGCGCCTTTGGCAGCTTGAAGCTTCCACAGCTTTTGGGCGCCGAAGAATGGGAGGAGATCCAGCTGGTCGGCGTCTGCACCGATATCTGTGTTCTGTCCAATGCCATCATCCTTCGTTCTGCCTACCCGGAGGCAGAGATCACCGTCCTCTCCGACTGCTGCGCCGGCGTCACCGGAGAGAGTCACCGGGTTGCGCTGCAGGCCATGGCAGGATGTCAGATCCGCATACTTTAAGCACCGGCAGGAGGAATCGCCATGATTTTTGTAAACCATAAGCCCATCGACAAAAAGCAGTTCCCCGACGGAACCTTTCTCCTGCACTGCCCGGAAGCCTCGGAAGAGGTCCGACTGGAATGGCGCTATGAGGAGGATGGCGAGCTGTTTCAGCTTATCTGCCTGACCAGGCATCTGCAAAATGTGCCGGGAAGAAGGCTGATCCTTTCCCTTCCTTATCTCCCCAATGCCCGCATGGATCGGGTCCATGCCGACGATGAGGTGTTTACCCTGAAGCATTTCTGCCGAACGATCAACGATCTCGGTTTTGATCGGGTGGAGGTGCTGGATGCCCACTCCACCGTGGGACTGGCCCTGTTGGATCGGGTACGGGCGCTCTCCCCGGCTCCTTATCTGGAGCAGGTGCTCCTGCAGCTGGACCGTCTCCACGGAAAGGTCCTGCTGTATTTCCCCGATGAAGGAGCCTATAAGCGGTACCAGCCCATGCTCCCTGAGCGGCCCTGCTGCTACGGACGAAAAAAAAGGGACTGGAATACCGGCACGATTACCGGTCTGGAGGTGGCCGATAACGGGAATCCCCCGGAGGGTGCCGCCGTACTGATGGTGGACGATATCTGCAGCTATGGCGGGACCTTCTACTACAGCGCCTTAGCGCTCAAGGAGCGAGGCGCCGCTGCCCTTTACTCCTTCGCCACCCATACGGAAATGAGCCTACTGGAGGAAAAAAGCAACTATCTGTCGTTGCTGAAGGACGGTTCGGTCCTCCGGCACTTCACCACCGCCAGCCTCTACACTGGTCGCCTGGAATCCATTGAAGTGGTTTCCCCGAATCCCGACGCATACTGAAAGGAGAGCCTCCCATGAAAAAGACCCATCCCCTGCTCCTGATCGATTTTTACAAAGCGGTTCATTCGGATATGCTCCCCGCGGGCATTACCAAATCCGTTTCCTACTTTACCCCTCGCATGAGCCGGGTGGATCAGTGGCCCTCGGTCGTGATGTTCGGCCTGCAGGCCTTCATTAAAACCTACCTGATCGACTACTTCAACGAAGAGTTTTTTAAAAAGGACTTGGAAGAGGTGGTCCATGAGTACCGCCGTGTTCTGGATGCTGCGCTGGGCAGAGGCGTTTACTCCTGCGAGAGGGTCTCTCATCTCCATCGCCTGGGGTATCTTCCCATCGAAATTATCGCCCTGCCGGAGGGAACCCGGGTCCCCATGCGCCTGCCCATGTTTGGCATTACCAACACCCATAACGATTTTGCCTGGCTGCCCCAGGCTCTGGAAAGCCTGCTTTCCGCTGAGCTGTGGCACCCCATGATCAGCGCTACGGTGGGCGCCTCCTATCGGGATATCGTCAACGAGTACGCAGAGAAAACCTGTGATGCTGCCGTGGCTCCGGCCCGATTGCTGGGGGATTTCTCCTTCCGCGGTCAGGAGTGTCTCCAGTCTGCCGTCAAAAGCTCCGCCGGCTTCTGCCTGTCTTTTCTGAACACGGCAACGGTTCCGGTCATCCCCTTTCTGGAGGAAAACTACAACTGCGACTGCCAGCGGGAGCCGGTGGCCTTTGGCAGCCCCAGCACCGAGCACAGCGTCATGTGCAGCAACTATGCGGTGGATGGCGATGAAATCACCCTGCTGCGAAGGCTTCTCCGGGAGATTTATCCTCATAACAGCTTTTCCGTGGTGCTGGATTCTTACGATTACTGGAACGTCATCGACAATATCCTCCCTCAGCTGAAGGATGAAATCCTGGCCCACGACGGCTGCATGCTGATGCGAGGGGACTCGGGGGACTGCGCGGAGGTGGTGACCGAAACCGTCTTTCGCCTGTGGAAGCTGTTTGGCGGCACGGTCAACAGCAAGGGATACAAGGTGCTGGATCCTCATGTAAAGGCGATTTACGGGGACAGCATCACCCTGACTCGCTGCCGACGGATCTATGAAATCCTGGAAGCAAACGGATTCGCCATTTCCAATGTTGCCCTGGGTGTTGGAAGCTTTTCTATGCAGTGCATTGAGGAAGGAGACCAGCTAAAGCCCTTTACCCGGGATACCTTTTCCTTTGCCGTCAAAGCCACCTACATGGAAATCAGCGGAAAGCCCTACCCCATTTTCAAAAACCCCCGGGAGAGCGGCTTTAAAACCAGCCAAAAGGGGTGCTGTATCGTTTGGGAGAAGGAGGGAAAGTTGACCTACGAGGACGGGTATTCCTGGGCAGGGTCGCAGGTACCGGGCAATCGGCTGGAGAGCATTTTCCGTGACGGGCTCCTCCTGAAGCAGCAAACCCTGTCTGAAATCCGTGAAATCCTGCACGGCGGGAAATTCTGAAGCAGGCCCGGGGCGCAGGATCAAAGAGCACAGCTCCATACAGAAAGCGCATATGATACGTAATGGTATGTAATACTGCACAATGATAACACGCATATCCGATAAAAACAGATCGTGGAGGTTATGAACGATGGAAGCCAAAGTATTTCAAGCGGAAAAGGTTACCGAAGACTGCATTTGCTGGATTCGGGAATGGTTTGAGGAAAACGGCCGGGGATGCAGCGCCGTCGTCGGTATCTCCGGAGGGAAGGATTCCTCTCTGGTCGCCGCTCTCTGCGCCCGGGCCCTGGGCGCAGAGAGGGTCATCGGGGTACTGATGCCGGAAGGCACCCAAAAAGACATCGACGCCGCGCACCTGCTCTGCAGGCATCTTGGCATCGAGTCTCTTGTTATTAACATCGGAGAAGCGGTCCGGCAGGTCAAAAACGCCGTGACGACGGCTCTGGGTCAAGAGCTGTCGTCACAATCTGTCATCAACCTGCCCCCCCGAATCCGCATGTCAGTGCTTTACGCCGTATCCCAAACCCGAAACGGCCGGGTAGCCAATACCTGCAATCTGAGCGAAGATTGGGTCGGCTATTCCACCCGGTACGGGGATGCCGCCGGAGACTTCTCTCCCCTGGCACACTTGACGGTACAGGAGATCAAGCAGATGGGCCGCGTCCTGGGGCTTCCCCCGGAGCTGATCGAAAAGGTCCCCAGCGACGGGCTTACCGGGAAGTCCGATGAGGAAAACCTGGGGTTCACCTATCAGGAGCTGGATCAATACATCCGGGAGGGCGTGATTGAGGATCCGGCTCACCGAGAAAGGATTGATGCCCTCCATCAAAGGAACCTCTTCAAGCTTCGTCCCATCCCCTTTTTTCCCTACGAGGGGTAATCTTTCCTCTGCTCTTTCTCCTGCTCCGGCCTGATGGCCCTTCTGCCACAGGCCTTTTTTCCTGCTGTATTTTTGTAGATCTCCAGCACCAGTACCGGTACCAGCGCCAAGGCCAGGCCGATCCCGTAGAGGGATGCGGGCAGCGCCGTCAGCCCGAAGGCGGTGCACACCGGCGGAACGAAAAGCACCAGAGCCACCAGCGCCAAGGATAGCAGGACGGCGCCGTTAAGGATCCTGTTGGTAAAAACGCCTGTCATCCGCAAAGAAAGAGAGGACCGCATGTTAAAGGCGTGAAAGGTCTGTGAAAGCGCCAGCACCATGAAAGCCAGCGTTCTGGCGCCCTCCAGTTCTCCCGTATGCGACCAGGCCAGGGCGAATCCGCACAGAGTCAACAGAGCAAACATCAGCCCCTGCAGAACGATGCGAAGACCGTATCCGTTGGCAAAGATTCCCTCCTCTTTGGGCTTGGGCTTTTGCGTCATCACATCGTCCCGGACAGGCTCCATGCCCAGGGCGATAGCCGGCAGGCTGTCTGTGATCAGATTGATCCAAAGGAGATGGATAGCCAGGAAGGGGGATACCTTCCAGAGAACCATGGCTGCCAGCACGATCAGCACTTCCCCGATGTTGGTTCCCAACAAGAATCCGACAGTGTGGCGGATATTTTCATAGATTCCCCGTCCCTCCCGGACTGCATCGACGATAGTGGCAAAATTATCATCGGAAAGGATCATATCCGAAGCGCCCTTGGCCACATCCGTTCCCGTAATTCCCATGGCGCACCCAATATCGGCCGCCTTCAGGGCCGGGGCATCGTTCACGCCGTCCCCTGTCATGGACACCACGGCTCCCCGTTTCTGCCAGGCTTGAATGATCCGGATTTTATCCTCCGGTGAAACCCGCGCGTAAACAGAAATCTCTTCGACCTGGGTCACCAGCTCTTCTTCCGACAGCGCCGACAGCTCCATCCCCGATATGGCCCGGTCCCCTTCCTTTAAGATGCCCAGTTCATTGGCAATGGCGGAGGCCGTCAGCACATGATCCCCGGTAATCATGACCGGTCTGATACCGGCTTCCCGGCATAGAGCGACAGCTGCCGCCGCTTCCGGCCTCGGGGGATCGATCATTCCCAGCAGCCCCAGGAAGGTCAGTTCTGTTTCCAGATCCTCCGAGGTCATCTCCGGGCGGTATTCATCAATATACCTCACCCCTACGGCCAGCACCCGCAAGGCCCGGCCGCCCATATCCCCATTGGCCTGCCGGCCGCCTTCCAAATTTCCAGCGGCACAGCGAGCAGCCATTTCATCAAAGGCGCCTTTAACGATCACCAAAATCCGTCCGTCAGGATCCCGATGGATCGACGCCATCATTTTTCGATCCGAATCAAAAGGCAGCGTACCCAGCCGGGGATACTGCTCCATAGCCTCGCTCTTTCGGATCCCCCGCTTTTCTCCTTCCATCAGGATAGAGGTTTCCGTAGGGTCACCGATGGGCACCGGTTCTCCGGTTTCCGCGGCGCCGATTTTCCCTTCAGAGCACAGGGCACCCCAGCGCAGCAGCTCCAGTGCCTGTGCGGACAGCGGGCCCTCCGTCTTTTCCAGGGTATTGGCCGCAGCAACATATACCTGAGTCAACGTCATCCGATTCTGGGTCAGGGTCCCCGTTTTGTCGGAGCAGATGACCGAGGTGCTTCCCAGGGTTTCCACGGCTGGCAGCTTTCGGATGATAGCATTCTTCCGAACCATTTTCTGGACGCCCAGCGCCAGTACCACGGTCACGATGGCCGGCAGCCCTTCCGGGATCGCCGACACGGCCAGCGCTACGGCGATCATGAAAATTTCAACAATCTCCATGCCGTCCAGCAAGCCGAGAATAAAGATGACGATGCACACGCCAACGGCCAGCAGGCCAATCCACCTGCCCAGCTGCTCCAGCTTATGCTGGAGGGGTGTTCCCGTATCCTCCGCTCCGGCGATAAGCCGGGCGATTTTTCCGATTTCCGTATCCATTCCCGTCGCCGTAATCACCGCCTTGGCTGTACCGTAGGTAACGCTGCAACCGGAATAAATCATGTTGGTTCGGTCTCCTAAGGGGATATTCCCCTCCTCCAGGATGCCCGCCTGCTTTTCCTCCGGCTCCGACTCCCCCGTCAAAGCCGACTCTTCGGTCTTCAGGCTGCTGGACTGAAGGATCCGTCCATCGGCGGGCACAAAATCTCCCGCTTCAAGAAAAATCAGATCCCCCGGAACCAGCTCTGACGCGTCGATAACCCGTTCCTCTCCTTTCCGAATGACTCGGGCTTTTGGGGCTGACATTTTCTTTAAGGCTTCCAGTGCTCTCTCGGCCTTTCCTTCCTGAACGGTCCCGATAATAGCGTTGAGAACCACGATCAACAAAATCAGGATGGGCTCAAAATACCCTTCCTTTTCCATGAAAGCGATCACAAAGGAAACGCCTGCCGCAGCCAGCAGGATCAGGATCATCAGGTCCTTAAACTGGGAAAAAAATTGCTGGATGACCGTTTTTTTTCGGCCCTCCGTCAGACGGTTCAGACCATTTTCGCGAAGCCGTTTTTGCGCTTCCTCTTCGCTGAGCCCCTGCTCTCCATGGGAAGAAAGCCGGTCCAGCAATTCCTGCTCACTCATCTGATACGGGGTTCTCTGCATAAGCCTCTCCTTCCTATTCCAGCCCATCGAAAATCCGAAGGTTCTCACAGCCGATATCGGCATAGGAAATGGAAAAATACAGGCCGTCACGCACCCCTCTCCAGTCGATAGACCTGGTACAAAATTCAATCTCGGAAACACCAATAATGAACTGAATATCGGGAAGCAGCGCCGCCGGATCGATATCTTCCTCCCCTACATCGGTATATTGAAGCTTCTCTTCCATGGCTGCTATCAGCATCGCATCGATATCCACACCTTCCCGGAAGACGTCCGAAAGCTCCAGCAGGCGACCGGAGGCATCATAGCAATAGCTGCTGCGGGCTCGAGACTCGTGTTCTCCCGCTACAAAACCGACTTCCTGAGAAAGACAGGTATACGGGCCCGACTGCAAAACCCAGACATGCTGACTCGCCCAGACAGTATCGGCATCCGCGCCGACCTGCAGCGCTTCCTCCCACAGGGGGAGGAAAAAGTCGCTCCGGAGCTGGAGCAGCTCCTCGACCTTTTCCCGGGTAATCTCGGACATATCCGAGGGACGGGAACAGCTCAGCTCTATCGGTAATCCTTCCAGCTCCAGCTCTTGTCGTTCCAGCGCCTCACCAGCGCTTGGGACATGGACAAACTGATAAACCGGTGGCGCATCCGATTCGTAGATGTTCACTTCAGGATCATAAAACTGCCGGGTGATATCCAGAATTGATGCTACATCAGAAAATGGAATGTGAAACTCGATAGCCATCTGCTCCGCGGCAAACTCCGGAGTGTCATAGTCCATAACCAGGGTTATTCCCTGGGGCCCCAGGTAAAATTTTTGATCCTCCTTAATGCCGGTAAAGGGGGCAACCAGCCTGTCGGTCCACTCATCCTCAGAACCCGACAGCTGCTTGTACAACGAATCGCTCAGCAGGGTCAAATAGTCGGTTCCCTCCGCAAAGAGATCCCGGAGCTGAAGCTCTCTGCCCGTGTTGAGATCAAAGGTCAGAGGCTCTATGCGGCCAGTATGTGTCGTGTACTCTTCTCCTACTGCAAACCTTCGATCATCCCGGGCCAAAACAGACAGCACATTGTTATGGTTGAAAGAGAGATGGAGCCATACACCGGTATACGTTTCCTCCGCGCCGACGGGGATAGCCCTCCGGATGCCGCGATAGGGCGGCAGCGAACCATTGCGCAGCTCTTCGTACAGCATCTCCAACCGCTGGTTGATCGAACCCTCTACCTCCGGATCCCTTAGCCCGTCGATAGCCAGCCTCCGCCTGCTGTCGGTGTCACTGCTGCTCTCCTCCAGCACGACCTCTTCCAGAGGGTTCACCACCAGATAGGAGATAGCGGCGGCTTGGGTATTTGCGGGAGCACTCCCGGCGCTACCGCTTGAGCTGTTATCCGCTCCCGATCCGGCCGGCCGGCATCCGGCAAGGAGCACGCCCAGAAGCATCAGAACGATGACAAGCTGTACCCGCCCTCTCTTATTTAGCTCGCACATATCCAGCCTCCTCTACCAGCTGCTGCCCTTCCTCCGACAGCAGCCAGCTGATCATCTGCCGAACCGGGCTGTCCACCGGTTCATCCTTGCGGATAACGGCATAATACGCTGTATGTAAGGGGTAAGAGGTGTCCCGGATGGTTTCCTTGTCCGGATACACGCCATCCACCTTCAGCAGTTTGATCTTTTCATTTCCCCACATATCCATGACAAAATAATAATAGGAGTATCCCAGAGCATCCGGCTGGTTGTCGTAGGTGGCTACAGCATCGATCAGCTCGCCCATCTCCGCAACGACCTGCTCTGTGATGGGCTCCATGGGCGTTTCTTCCCCCATGACCAGCTCCAGAAAGCCCGTCTGGCTGCCGGAGTTTTCCGGGCGCTGATACGCCCGAATCTCCAGATCTGGGCCCCCCACCTCCTGCCAGTTGGAGATCTTCCCCGTATAAATGTCCCGGATCTGCTCCAGAGTCAGCCCATCTACCGGGTTATCCTCGTTGACCAGGAAAACAAAGCCTTCGTGGACCACCGGGATCACCTCCATCTCCACTCCTGCCTCTGCAGCCAGGCTCAGCTCTTCTTCCGATGGCCCGGTCACAAAGATGATATCCGCCGTCCCGGCGATCAGGTTCAGATACGCCGGATGGGTACGGTTGTGCAGCACATAGGTACGAGCTTCTTCCAGCGGCAGGTCCATCAGCCGCGCGGCCAGCGCCTCTGAAAGAGGGATCGTCACCGTCGATCCGTCCACCACCGGATAGGTGTCCGGTGTGAAGACGGGAGCATCCACCTGGCCTTCTCCGGGCCCCTCCCCTGATCCTGCGGGATTGCTGCATCCGGCAGATAGCAGCATCAGCAGCGCTGTCAGCAGCAATGCCATCCATCGTTTTTTTTCTCGGTTCATTTTTCGTCTCCTCCTTTTTCCTTTCGTACAGGCGCGCTCAGCGCTCAAATACCACCAATCCGCCCAGCGTGGGATGATCCACGTACACTGTCTCCTTTTTCCCGGCAGGGTAGCTCAGAAGCTTTAGAACAATGAGGACATCCCCCGCAGCGGCCACCAGCATAATGATGGAGATGACGAGCAGCGGGGCAGAGCCCACCCCCATCGCCACGATCCACGGGACCAGTCCCAGAAGAAGCCCCGGCATCAGACCGCCCGCCACATACTGCCAGCGGGTCAGCGGATCCACACAGGTACAATAGGGAGTAAGAAATTGTATCATAAAACCGAAGCGGATGCTTTTCATGCCGTTGGGCGCCACCAATGCCCAGGTGAGGCCATGGATTCCTTCGTGGAGGAAAAGTGTAAAAAGGATCAACAGCAGAAAGGCAAATCCGGTACCCAAGCTGCCCAGGTCAAAGACATATATCTGCGGCCAGCCCTCCGTGTAACCCAGAGAAACGAAGAGGGCTATTGAGCCGATCATCAGCGGGATCAGCGCTGCCACCGCCACTACGTTGGCAAAGATGAGACTGATGGTCAAGTCCTTGGCGGTGTAGCCCTCGGATTCCAACGCCTCCCGTATCCGATCAAAATCTGCTTTTCGCCTTTCCTCATTCGGTGTAAGGGCACGGCGACTTTCTGCGCTGCCGACCCCTGTGTTCACCTTCTTCATCAGAATCTCTCCTTTCCCTTTCCTCCGGGTATTCCGGGAAACCGTTGGAATATCCGGTTTTCACCTCAACATTCTACCACGCATACTGTGAAAAGACAAGAAAGCCCTTAAAGGTTTCACGCCGACGGCATACGATCCCGGCGCACTCCCGCCCACCCGAATCCCCCTTTTGCGTTTTTCGTTTTCATACCGCCTGCCCTTGCCAAGCCGCTGCTTTTCCGGTATGATGGAGGGCAGATCGTCTATCGCTTATCGCTGCCGTCGAAGGAGGACATCAGAGTGAAAAAGCGGCTCATCGCAGAATATTTTCTTTATTTTGTCCTGTATTCCGTGATCGGCTGGATCTATGAGGTTTTTTTGGAGGTCGTTGTCTACCGCTGGGGCTTCACCAACCGGGGTGTGCTGTTCGGGCCCTGGCTGCCCGTTTACGGGACGGGAGCATTGCTCTTTCTGCTGCTGTGGTACCGGTTGCTTCACCGGAAGCCTGCCAGGGAACGCTTGAAATTTCTGCCGGCCATTTTTCTTCTTACCATGCTGACAGCCACAGCGCTGGAACTGATCACCAGCTATCTCTGTGAATGGACCATCGGCACATGGCCCTGGCAGACGTACGTTAGCTATCCTCTTAATTTTCAGGGCCGGATCGCGCTGAATCCCAGCATCCGTTTCGGCCTGGGCGGCGTATTTTTTCTGTACGTCCTCCAGCCGCTCTTTGAGCGGCTCCGAAGCCGCCTGAGCGACCGCCAGCTGCTGCGGTTATCGGCGGGACTGTCTGTCCTCTTCGTCTGCGACGCAGCGCTTACCCTCCTTTTGAGGTAGGGCCGGGGGCTGGCTTTTCCCCGCCGCGCCTCCAGCTCTTCAGCTCCTCCTTCTGTTTCCAAGTAATCCGATAGCTCTCCACGGATTTTTGGATTGCCTTATTGTGCGTCCATGAATCCAGTCTATGTTTCGTTATGTATGGCAAAATTTCATCATACCGCTTCGCCAACGCTGTAGCAAAATACCAGGCGATCATCATGTTGACATAGTATTCGTCAGACCTGATCTCTGCAACCATATCAGAGTATGCAGGATCAAATCCTTCATCCAGGAAATGCTGCATCAGCATCCCTATCCCGAATCTGACAGTGTACGTTTCCTCTGATCGTATCCAGATCTTTATTTGTTCAAGCAGCTCCGACCGGTGCTTCGCAAACACCTTTGGAGACATCTGATCGCATGTTGCCCAATTGTCTACGAATGGCAAAAACCGATTCACCTCTTCTATACACTGCTCATACTCCTTCATCTCGGAAAGGATAAACGCATGGAGCTGGTTTTCATCAAAGTACCGATGCGGAAGATCCCTCAAATAGTCCAGGATATCTTCCCGAGTGAAAAGCTGCTTTGCATATTTCCGAAGCTCCGGTGTTCTTACACCGATAATTCTATCCGATTCAACCGTCGGGATAAGCCTGCTTTGGAAATCACGATACTTCCCGTCCTGCAACCGAAACAGCTCTGCTTTGATTTCCTCACGCACCATTTTTCCATCTCCATTCTCATACCTGGGGCCGGCTTACCTGCTCCTTAAAGGGCATCCTTCGGGCAATTCCTGACGCATTCCATGCACAAAATGCATTCTGTCCCGTTTGCCCGTTTTCTGGAATTGTCGGTTACATCCACATCCATCGGGCAAACGCTTTTACATTTGCCGCAGGAAATACATTTTTTTTGATCGCATGTTATCCTCAGCAAGGAAAAATAGCTCATCGGCTTCAGAAACACGGTGATCGGGCAAACGTATTTACAGAACGCCCTGTTGTCCTTAAAGGCATACGCAAGAGCAATACCGGTTCCATAATAGGCCACATTGCCGATGATAAATGCCCAGAACATGATCCGTTCAAGATTTCCAGCCTTTGCCAGGAATAATGCTGACACCAGGAGGAAAGACACCGCAAAGATCATATATCTGATCCATCCGATCGCCTTTCTCGGTCGTTTTGGAACCTTGTAGGGAAGGAAATCCAGCACCATCATCGTCCAGCAGGCGTATCCGCACCAGCCCCGCCCAAACAACAGAGGCCCAAAGATCTTGGCAACAGCATAATGGATCGTCGCCGCTTCAAACACCCCGGAGAACAGATAGTACCAGAAGCCTTCTATCTGCATATTCTCATTGCAAATAAGCCCCAGATAGACGAGCATGTACAGACCGACAAGCAGCTGAACGATGCGGCGAGCATGTCTGTATCCCCTCATAAACAGAAACGCACCGAGTGATATGGACAGGCCGATGTAGCTGAAGTTAAAAAGATAAAACAGATTATCCTTCGTCAGCCACAGCACGACTGCTATTATTTCGAATATTGCCAGCATCATTGCCGGCAGCCAGTATTTTTTCAAGCAGTTCGTCCTCCTTTGCGACTATCCATCCGGCAGCGAAAGGCGTTGGCGCATTTCCCCCTGACTTTATCGATGAGCCATCAGTCTTTTTGCAGCAGCGCGATCGCCTCGACATGGCGAGTGTTGGGGAAGTTGTCATAGATTTTCCAGGCGGAGACCCGATAGCCGTAGAAATCTACATGGCGCAGGTTCTCTACCAGGGTTTTGGGATTACAGGAAATATACAGTATCTGAGGGACGCCGTACTGAAGAATTTTTTCCATAGCCTTGGGGTGAATGCCCATGCGGGGCGGATCCACCACTATCACATCCGGTGATTCTCCCGCCTCATCCAGCACCTTCAGTACATCCCCCGCAAGAAAGCGGCAGTTCTCCAAGCCGTTTAGAGCTGCGTTGGTTCGAGCTGATTCCACCGCGTCTCCCACCAGCTCCACGCCAATCACCTGACGGGCTCGAAGTGCCAGAGCCTGAGATATGGTACCGGTGCCGCAGTAGAGGTCATAGACGGTCTTGCCCTCCGGATGATCCAGTAGAGACAGCGCTTCTCCATACAATCGCTCTACGGCTTCCACATTGGTCTGAAAAAAGGAAAAGGCGCTGACGCGGAACCGCAGCCCCAGGATTTCCTCCTCGTAATAATCCCGTCCGAAAAGGATCCGAAGCCGGTCACAGAAGACGGCATCGGCCATCCCGTCATTGATGGTGTGAAGGATCCCGACGATTCGATGATCCAACTCCAGCCCTTGCAGCATGGCAACAAAGGCATCCTCAGCCAGCCGGTCCTGCGACGAGGTGACCAGATTGATCAGTAGTTCTCCCGTTCGGACCCCCCGCCGCAGGATCAGGTTCCGCAGAAATCCCTGATGGCTTTTTTTGTGATATCTACAATATCCCTTCTGGCGGCAAAAGAGTAGCACCGCCGATAAAATCCGGTTGAAATCCGGCGGCACCAGCAGGCATTCGTCTGTCGTAAGAATCGACATGAACCGTCCCTTCTGGTGCAGCCCCAGTGTCATCTCGCCATCCTTAACCATGTCTCCGAAGGTATATTCCATTTTATTTCGATACGCCAGCTGCCGGGGGCTCCCCTGAATCCCCAGATAAACACCGGGGTGAATCGCCTTTTCCGCCAGCAGCTCCAGCACCTGCTTTTCCTTCATGGCCAGCTGCTCCCGATAGGGGATCCCCTGCATGGAGCAGCCGCCGCAGCATTCCGTGTGCTTACAGATTTCCATGATGTTTCCCTTGTTCCCTTCCCCTAAAAAGGTCCGTAGGCATTGTAAAAATCCCGCTTGTACTGACTGAACCGGTCCTCCTCAATGGCCTTGCGAATGTTTTCCATCATCTTTGTCAGAAAATGCAGATTGTGCTCCGACAGCAGCATGGCTGAAAGGATTTCGTTAGCTTTAAACAGGTGGCGCAGATATGCCCGGGAATAGTTTTTGCAGGTGTAGCAGTCACAGTGGGGATCCAAGGGTGAAAAATCCCGCTGGTACCGGGCGTTCCGGATGACCACCTTCCCCCCGGAGGTCATCGCCGTGCCGTTTCGGGCAATGCGGGTGGGCAAAACGCAGTCAAACATATCGACGCCTCGTTCCACCCCTTCGAAAAGATAATCCGGCGTGCCCACGCCCATCAGATAGCGCGGCTTGTCCGTCGGCAGAAGCGCCACGCAGCCGTCCAGCACCTCCAGCATCAGCTCCTTGGGTTCTCCGACGCTGAGCCCGCCAATGGCGTAGCCCGGCAGATCCAAATCAACGATGGCCTTGGCGCTTTCCGCCCGAAGATCCCGGTACATACCGCCCTGCATGATCCCGAACAGGGACTGTGCCTCCGGGTTTTCATGGGCCGCCTTGCAGCGATGCAGCCAGCGGGTCGTTCTTTCCAGAGATTGGCGGACATAATGGCGATCCGCCGGATAGGGCGCGCATTCGTCAAAAGCCATCATAATATCCGATCCCAGAGCCTGCTGGATCTCAACGGAACGCTCCGGGGTCAGCATGTGGCCGGAACCGTCGATGTGGGAGCGAAACCGAACGCCTTCCTCCGTAATCTTCCGCAAATCGCCCAGGCTGAACACCTGAAAGCCTCCGCTGTCCGTCAAGATCGCCCGATCCCAGTTCATAAAACGGTGAAGTCCCCCTGCTTCCCGGATCAATTCATGACCGGGCCGCAGGTACAGATGATACGTGTTGGAAAGCAAAATCTGCGCTCCGATCTCCTTCAGGCTTTCCGGCTTCACAGCCTTGACAGTTCCGGCGGTACCCACCGGCATAAAGACAGGAGTTTCAACGGCGCCATGGGGCGTATGAAGCCTTCCCCGCCGGGCGCCGGTCTCCTTATCCATTTTGATCAGCTCATATGTCACTGCGTGCTTCAAAGAAAATCTCCTTTATTTTATCAGCATGGCATCCCCATAGCTGAAAAAGCGATAGCCCTCCTCAACAGCCCTTTCATAAACGCGCAAAACCTCCTGACGATTATAAAATGCGGAAATCAGCATCATCAACGTGGATTTTGGCAGATGAAAATTGGTGATCAGGGCATCCGTCATCCGGAATTCATAGCCGGGATAAATAAAAATATCGGTCTCGCTCCGCGTGTCTGCGTCGGGGAGCCGCCAGCCCTCCGCTCCCGATACAGCAGCGCTTTCAAGGGTCCTGGCAGAGGTAGTCCCCACCGCGATCACCCGCCCCCCGCTTTTCTTGGTTTCATTGACAATGCGGGCGTTTTCCCCGGTGATTTCAAATTCTTCAAGGTGCATCCGGTGCTCTTCAACTTTCGAGACCTTTACCGGACGAAAGGTTCCGATGCCTACATGAAGGGTTACATACGCCAGCCGGACGCCTTTTTCCTTTGCTTTACATAATAATTCTTTTGTAAAATGAAGGCCTGCCGTCGGCGCCGCGACCGACCCTTCCGTTTTACAATAGACGGTTTGGTAGCGATCCTTGTCCTCGCCGGTGCTCTGCCGCGCAATATAGGGAGGAAGCGGCATGGAGCCCAGCTCCTCCAATCGTTCCAGGAAAACACCCGGATAGCGGAAGAGAACCAGCCTGGCGCCGTCTTGCCCATGACCGAGCACCTGAGCGGACACCTCCGGGGAAAAATCGATTACATCCCCCTGGCGTACTTTCCGGCCCGGACGCACCAGGGTTTCCCATACATCCCCATTCCTGCGCTTCAGCAACAGAAATTCGATTCGAGCACCGCCCGGCCTTTTGACACCGAACAGCCGGGCTGGCAGCACCTTGGAATCATTCATCAGCAGGCAGTCTCCCGGATCCAAATACTCCAAAACATCATAAAAATGCCGGTGCTCCAGCTTTCCGGAATCCCGGTGAACCACCAGCAATCTCGCATTTTCCCGCTCATCGGCCGGGTGCTGGGCGATCCGATCCGGCGGAAGGTGATAGTCAAATTCGCAAACGTCCATACCTCGCGCTTCCCTCCTTATCTGATTTCAATGCCGGTGAAATAAAACTGCAGGATCTCCCGGAAGCTTGCCCCCGCCTGCGCCATGGCAATGGCGCTGTCCTGGGGCATTCCCACCCCATGACCGTATCCCCGGCCCTCCAGCCGGAAAACCTCCCCGGCAGAAAGCTGAACCTCCTGGATCGTCTGACTGCCCTTCTCGTTCTGTCCGTCAGTCCTCAGCCGCTCCACACCGGAAATGGATACCACATACTGATCCTTTAGGTTGACCCGCGCCGAGGTGCCGGAATTACCCAACACGAAAGCCTGTGCGTCTTTCACCTGTTTCAGGTTTCCCAACAGCGACCAAACCGGTTCCCCGACCAATGCTGCGGCCGCTGATGAAGAGGCGGGAGCTGCCGCTGTTGATCCGGTCCGGGCCTGCCCGCCGCTTAGCTCAAAATGTGTGGATTTCACCTGGGTCATGCCCAGCACCGACCGAATCTTTTCCTTATTCAGAACTGCCGTTCCCTGGGTTCCCCGAATGGTCAGGGATGCTACGGCCCCCGATTCGTTCCGACCGGTGATGGCCATCGAGACCACTTCTCCCGTCACAAATCCGGCAGCCCGCAATTTTGTTTCCAGCTGGGCGGGGGTAAATTCCGCTGTCCAGCTGTAGGCAGGAGAATGAGGATCCTTTACCGCTTTCAGGTATGCAACCTCCGAATTCCATACATCCTTGGCGTTCTGGGTATAGCCTCCGCTGTTCTTATAAAAATATCCGGCGGCCGGGGCATTGCCGTAATACAGGCCCAGCATACCCGTCTCGTCTACCGCCTGATTGCTCCTCTGGTGCTCCTGTCCGTACCCTTTATACACCTGACAGTGGGTGGAATCGCACACATCGTATCCGCCGGCCCCGTGACGACCCATGTTGGTCAACGCATAGCTCCGCACCAGCACCGCTTGGGCTTTCAATGCTTCTTTAGGACTGGAATATCCCATTTCGCTGTTGATAACGCCGTAGGCATACTCATCTATGGTCAAGGTGTTGATCAGGCGGAAGGTTTGATTGGCATTGATAAAAAAACCGATCCCGCCCCGATACGGCACCCCATCGACGCGCAGGATCGAAGAGTTTCCCTGAGCCGTCCCGGCAGGTTTGGCTTCATAGTCGCTGCTGCACAGGGCATAGCCTCGCTCCAGCAGCGAGGCAGCGGTCACAGCGCCGTCGCCCGTCGTTACCCGCAGATCACTGCCGGAAGCGTCCGTCGCCCGAAGAAAACCTCCCTCTAAGGTCACTACCGCTTCCGAAAGCCCGGGAAGGGGTAAAACGGTTCTGTCATCGGGATTCCACAGCGCAAGCCCCGAGGCTCCCGTAATGGTGCAGCGGGAAAGGCCGGTCTGAGTATATTGCAGCCCGACCCTGATCAACGCTGATTCCCCGGCACCCGCCGCGCCGCTGACGGAGGCCGGCGGCACAGGCATCAGCGCCAGCCCCAGAAGAAGCGCCAAGACCGTGACTGCCGCTCTTCCCAATCGGAGAAGCACCGTCCGTAACTTCATGTCGCTCCCCCGTTTCCGTTCATGCACAGCTGCTCCCCTGGCTCTGAATCAGACGGCTCCGCTGCCGCTGCCGAAGGCGGCCCCTCTGCCTCCGGTGCCGGAAGCCCCAGATGGAGATACGCCTCCCGGGACACCATCCTTCCCTTTTGGGTCCGATGTAGCAAGCCTGCCTGGATCAAAAAAGGCTCGTACACGTCTTCTATCGTGACCCGCTCCTCGCCGATGGCGGCAGCAATCGTATCAATGCCCACCGGCCCTCCGTTGAAGCGGTGAATAATGACCTGAAGGATCTCTCGATCCAGGGCCTCCAATCCCAGTCGGTCAATTTCCAGAGAATTGAGGGTGCTTTCGGCGATTTCCGCATCGATAAAGCCTCTCCCCCGGACCTGAGAGAAGTCCCGAACCCGCTTAAGCAGCCGGTTGGCTACCCGAGGGGTTCCGCGAGAACGCATGGCCATCATGGTCAGGGGGGCATCATCGATTTCAATTCCCAAAATGCCAGCGGAGCGCCTGAGAATGGTTTTCAGCTCCTCCACCGTGTACAATTCAAACTTACTGATGACGCCAAACCGATCCCTGAGAGGCGCCGATAAGCTGCCTGCCCTGGTGGTAGCGCCAATCAGGGTAAAGCGGGCCAGATCGATGCGGATAGATCTGGCAGAGGGGCCCTTTCCGATAACAATATCCAGCGCATAGTCCTCCATGGCAGAGTAGAGCACCTCTTCCACAGATCGGTTGAGGCGATGGATTTCGTCAATGAACAACACGTCATGCTCGTTCAGATTGGTAATAATGGCGGCCAGGTCTCCGGCCCGTTCGATGGCCGGCCCCGATGTGATCCGAATGTCTACGCCCAGCTCGTTGGCCACGATACCGGCCAAGGTGGTTTTCCCCAGCCCGGGCGGCCCATAAAACAGTACGTGATCCAGCGGTTCGCCCCTCAGCCTTGCGGCCTCAATGAATACCTTCAGATTTTCTGTGGCTTTCTTCTGGCCGATGTATTCCTCCAGGCGCTTGGGGCGCAGCGTCCCCTCGGACAGCTCGTCTTCTTCCCTTACGCCGGTGGTCGTCAATCTGTTATCCTGCTCCATTCCCGTTCCCTTTCGGCGATTCTTCCTAAATGATCCCTACATCAGTCTTTTTAATGCCCGTTTTATATATTCCTCCGGGGAGAGGCCCTCCTCCGGGATCCCGGACAGCGCACTCCATGCTTCGCTCCTGGAATACCCCAAGGCCAGCAGCGCATCCGCCGCCTCCCCTCTGGCATCGGCGGCCGTCCCGGCCCCCTTCTCTATTTGAGGCGCGTGGAGGCCGTCTGCTGCTTCCACCTTATCCTTCAGCTCCAACACCACCCGTTGGGCTGATTTTTTCCCGATGCCGTTCGCCCGGGTCAGCGACGCGGCATCTTCGAAAAGAATGGCTCGAACCAACTCTTCCAAGGGCATCGCCGAGAGGATGGACAGGGCTGCTTTCGCCCCGATCCCCGACACCCCGATAAGCCGATGGAACATCCGCTGGGTCTCCCGGTCGCTGAAGCCGTAAAGGCTGATATCGTCCTCCCGGACCATCATGGACGTATAGGCCAGCGCCTCCTCTCCCTCTCCCAACAGAAAAAAAGCGGAATTTTCCGGAACGGACATGCCGTAACCGATTCCGTTGTTTTCGATAACGATATGGCCGGGGCCGGCAAAGGCCAGCCTGCCTCTGACAAATTGGATCATCCCATCCTCCCCTGCTTCCATTGGACCCGCTTCCGATAATTGCCGCAGTGGCCGTGACAGATGGCCGCCGCCAGGGCATCGGCCGTATCGTCGGGCTTCGGAGCCTCCTCCAGCTTCAGAATGGCCTTCACCATTGCCTGAATCTGCTTTTTCTCCGCACGCCCGTACCCTACCAGTGCCTGCTTGATTTGGAGCGGTGTGTATTCGGCAATCTCCAGCCCGGAATGAATGCACGCCAAGATGGCGACTCCCCGGGCCTGGCCCACCAATAGCGCCGTTTTAGCATTATTGTTGAAAAATAATTCCTCAATGGACGCCGCCTCCGGCCGGTGGCGGCCGATGACCTCCATCAAACCGGAATACAGGCATTTTAACCGGTCGGGCATATCCATACCCGCATCGGTGGTGATGGCGCCGCAATCCAGCATCCGAAAAAAATTTCCCTTCATTTCCACGATTCCATATCCCAGAATAGCGTACCCCGGGTCAATTCCGATAATCTTCATCTGATCTCCTGCAGCGCCTGCGATATTATATCATACAACGGCTTTATTGTATCATACAAACATATGTTTGTCCAGAATGCCTTGTCCCTTTGAGGCGGCCCGCAGCTTTGCGAAACGGCTCGGACGCGCCGCCGTATCCCGCACAAACGAATTCATCCCCGAGAGTTCGGACGCGCTCACATCACAATCGCTCTTGAATTTTTTATGCATATCGCGTATAATTATAAGCAATCTCTGTCGATGAAAGGAGCTCGCCATGCGCTATTCAAGACAAAACAAGATTCTGGACCTGATCCGGGAATATGAGATCGAGACCCAGGAAAAGCTGGCTCACCTGCTGAAGGAGGCCGGCTATGATGTCACTCAGGCCACGGTTTCCAGAGACATCAAGGAATTACAGCTGATCAAGGTGCTCTCCTCCGGCGGCAAATACAAATACGCGCTGGGTGTTTCCGGTGATGCTTCCGTCTCGGATCGATTTGTCAAAATCTTTAAGGAAACGATTCGAAGCGTAGCTTCCTCAGGCAATATCATCGTTATCAAAACACTGACCGGGTGCGCCAATGCAGCCTGTGAAGCCATCGACTCCCTCAATCTTCCCCATATGCTGGGAACCATCGCCGGCGACAATACCATCATGATCGTGGTAGATGACGTAAGCCATGTGCCCTACCTGGTCAAAAAATTCAATGATCTTCTCGGATAAAGGAGGCTTCCCATGATTGCCCACATCCGCATTTCAGATTTTGCCATTATCGACAGTATATCGATCGATTTTTATCCCGGCCTCAACATTATCACCGGCGAGACCGGGGCCGGAAAATCCATTATTATTGAGGCTCTCAGCCTGGCACTGGGCAGTCGCGGAGATTCTTCCCTTATCCGCTCCGGCCGGGAAAAAGCTCAGATCCAGGCCGTTTTTGACGAAATCCCGGCTGCCACCCTTTCCCTGCTGAAAGAATTAGGAATAGCGGAGTGCCAAGAGCTGATCGTCACCCGGGAGATTTCTGTAAACGGCAAAAACATCTGCCGGATCAACGAGCAGATCGTCCCGGTTTCCGTCTTGTCCCGCCTGTGCGGCAGGTTAGCCGATATCCATGGCCAATATGACCATCAATCTCTTCTCCATCCCGAGCATCACCTGGACTTTGTAGACCGGTTTGCCGCCGCGGAGCTCCCGCCCCTTCTGGCTGCGGTTCGCCAGGCTTATCGAGAGGTAAAACGACTCCAAGCCGCGCTGGCCGATCTGGAGGCCAGAGAATCCGAGGCCCTCAGAAAAAGGGATTTCATGGAGTTCGAGCTGGCAGAGATTACAGCCGTCAGCCTTCTTCCGGGAGAGGATGAATCACTGGAGGAGGAGATTTCCTTGCTGCAAAACAGCGAGCAGATCACCTCCAGTTTGATCCACGCCTATGAATTATTGCAGGGCGGGGACTCCTCCGCAACGACCCGGATCAAAAAAGCCTCGGACAGTCTGACCCGGGCAGAAGAGTTTTCCCGGGAGCTCCGTCAGCAGAACGAGGCGCTACAGGATTGCTATTACCGGCTCCAGGACATCGCAGAAGAGCTGCGGCGGTTCCGCGACCGTTTTTCTTACGACAAGGATGCCTTGGATCAAGCCATCGACCGCCAGGAGCGGATCCGCCAGTTGAAAAAAAAGTATGGTGGCACCGCGGAAAGTGTGCTCACCCATCAAAAACAGCTTCAGGAACATCTGGGGCTACTGGAGGACGCCTCCTACAACAAAGACCATTTGCTAAAGGAGTTGGCCTCGGCACAGGAAATCCTGGATCAGCACTGCGCTGCCCTGACCGCTCTTCGCCGGGAGACAGGACACCGCCTGAAGCTGGCGCTGGAGGCACAGCTGGAAGAATTGAATTTTAAAAACGCCGAAATTCAGATCCCCTTCCAGAAAATTGCCGCCGGAGAAAATGGCGCGGATTCGGCGGAATTTTTGATTGCCACCAACAAGGGAGAACTCCCTAAGTCTCTGGCAAAAACGGTCTCCGGCGGCGAAATGTCACGGATCATGCTGGCCTTTAAAAGCATTCTCGGACAGGACGACTCCATTCCCTCTCTGATCTTTGATGAGATCGATAACGGCATCAGCGGCATCACCGCCAGTGTGGTAGGGAAAAAGCTTCGCTCCCTGGCGCGGGAGCATCAGGTGCTGTGCATTACTCACCTGCCGCAGATTGCTGCCTGCGGCGATCATCACTACCGAATTTCCAAGGAGGAATCCCATGGCCGAGTGACCACCTCCATCGACCCCTTGGATACTGACGGAGTGCTGTCCGAGCTGGCCAGGTTGACCGGCGGGCTCTCCGTTACCCCGGCAGCCCTGGAAAATGCGCGGGAGCTTCTGGCTGCGGGCAAACAGGAATAGGCCCGTGGAAATCCCATCACGCGCGATAAAGCGGGAAAAAGGCTCTTTGCCATCGGGCAAAGAGCCTTTCATTGTAGCTTCAGCATCGGTTCATCGAACAAATGTGAGATGACCAATAAACCACCGGCTTAGCCGGTGGTTATGATCTGTCCTGCGTATCACGGGATTTTCCCTATCGGCGCGAGACGAGGCTTACACCTCGGAAGGTTCGGCTTCCACAGTCTCTGCGATTTCTCCTCCGGCCTCCTCCACTGCTTCCGCCGTTTTCACGGGTTCGGCGGGCTCGACCGTTTCTTCCGCCGGCTCAGCGACCTCCACAGCCCTAACGACCTCCGCTGCTTCCTCTGCCGCGGTGGCAGGAACGACGCTGTCCAGGGTCTCCTTGATGCTGAGACTGATCCGCTTCTTTTCCTTATCGATTTCCAGGATCTTCGCTTCCACAGCCTGACCCACCGACAGCTCGTCAGCAATGTTGGTCACGCGCTTATGAGCGATTTCTGAAATATGCACCAGTCCGTCCAGACCCGGCTCCAGTTCCACAAAGGCACCGTAATCCTTGATCTGCACCACCTTCCCCGCAATGATCTGACCAACAGAATACTTTTCGTCGATGACGGTCCAGGGCTCCGGCTGGTTCTGCTTTAAGCCCAAGGAAATCTTGCCCTTCTCCGTATTCATGGCCAGGATCTTGACATTGATCTGTTCTCCGATGGACAAAACCTCTTGAGGATGCTTCAGCTTGCCCCAGGAAATTTCGGAAATGTGCAGCAGCCCATCCAGGCCGCCGATATCAACAAACGCGCCGTAATCGGTAAACCGCATGACCGTTCCCGGCACCACGTCTCCAACATGGAGTGACTCCCAAATCTCGGCGACCCTCGCCTGCTTTTCTTCCACCAAATGCATCTTGTGGGAAAAGACCGCCTTGCCCTTCTTCTGATCCACACGGGTTACCCGAACAGGCAACACCTTTCCGACAAATTCGGCCGCGGATTCCACAAACCGGTCAGACAGCTGAGACAGCGGGATGAACCCGAAGACCTCCTTATAGGAGGCAATCACGCCACCGTTGACTTCCTTGACAACCCTGACGTTCACGAAGGTTCTGTCTTCAAGAGCGGCATTAATCTCATCCCAATGCTCGTTGACCTCCAGCTTTTTCTTGGATAGCAGAATGTTTCCATCGCCGTTGTCGGTCTTGATGACCTTGGCCTGGACCTCATCCCCTTCCTTAAACAGGTCGGTCAGCTTCTGATCCCCTTCCAACGTTAATTCATCCTTCGTAATGATCCCGTCTTTTTTGCATCCAAGATTCACTACAACTTCCCGGTCGTTCACCTGGATCACTTCTCCCGTAACGATTTCCCCGGTTCTTGGCAATCGCAATGACTTCTCGATTTCTTCCATCAACTCGTGCATCAGATTGTCTTCTTGGTTTTCGGTGATAAATTCACTCATGTTAGAAATAACCTCCTTAATTATGCGTTCTGGCGTCGATGCTCCAGCCGCTACGCCTATTCTATTATATTTCCGTAAATCTTTCAATGGTAAATCTTCAATATTTTCAACAAAATAGCTGTTGGGACAGGTTTTTTGAGCAATTTCCATGAGCTTTTTTGTGTTGGAGCTGTCTCTGCTGCCGATGATGATCATGGCATCGCACCGGGCCGCCGTCTCCCTGCAGCTTTCCTGGCGTTCCCGGGTGGCATGGCAAATCGTGTTGTGAACCTGAACGTCTCTGCCTTCCCTCGCCAAGGCCGCCAGTATTTCCTCCAGCAATTCCTGTCGCATTGTGGTCTGGGCTACCACAAACAGATGATCGCCCTCCAGCTGCTCCGCTTCCTCCGGCGAGTCGATAACGATGGCCTGCCTGCCGCACCAGCCGACGATGCCCCGGACCTCCGGATGATCCCGGTCTCCCGCCACCACCACCTGAAGACCCTCATCCCTGGCGCAGCGAACCAGCCCGTGGATTTTCCGGACAAAGGGGCAGGTGGCATCCACCACCTCCAGGCTCTGATCGGCGGCCGCTCTGTAAAACCACTCTCCCTCTCCGTGGGAACGGATAATAATCACATCTCCCGGCCGTGCTTCCTTCAAATCCTCCAAAATGCCGGCGCCCTTGGCCTCCAGCTCCTCCGTCACTTCTCTGTTGTGGATCAGGGGGCCGAAGGTAAAGACACGCTGACCCTCGGGTCGGCGTTTTCTGAGGATTTCCTCCGTTTTTTCTATAGCGGAACGCACTCCGAAACAAAATCCGGAATGCGCTGCCCGAATCAGCTCTGCCATACTGCTCCTCTATCCCTTTCCCCTCTTCTCAGCTTCTCCGCCGCTTTTTTTCAAGCTCTCCAGATACCTTTTAAAGGCGCTCTCCCCGCCGTTCTCCGTCGGCGAGTAGTAGGTGGTCCCTTCCCGGTGCAGATCGTCGGGCAGATACTGCTGAGGCACATAGCCGCCAAAATCATGGGGATAGCGATACCCCGCAATACCTCGATCGGCAGCGCCTGAATAGTGCGCATCTTTTAAATGAAGGGGAACATCCGCGATCCTTCTTTTCTTCAGGTCTGCCATAGCCTCCGCGATAGCCGTATAGCAGGCATTCGATTTGGGACAGGAGGCCAGCAGGATGGCGGCCTCTGATAGATTGATCCTGGCCTCCGGAAACCCTACCATGGACGCTGCCTGCACGCAGGCGGTCACAATGGACACGGCCTGGGGATAAGCCAGCCCCACATCCTCGCTGGCCATCACCAGTAGCCTGCGGCCGATGGTCATCACATCCGAACCGCCGTCGATGAGGCGCCCCAGATAGTGGACCGCTGCGTGGGGGTCGCTACCCCGAATAGATTTTTGCAGGGCGGACAACAGGTTGTACAGGTCTTCCCTTCTGTCAAAGAACAGGGCTCTCCGCTGCATGGCCTCTTCTACCAGAGAGATCGTAATCTCCTGCGTCCCGGAAAGATTGTCGGCAATAAAACCCAGCGCATCCAGGCCGATCCTGGCGTCACCGCTGCTCATGTCCGCCAGCACCTCCAGAGTCGACTCCCCCATTTTCAGGGGACGGGCACCCAGGCCTCGCCTTTCATCGGCCAGAGCCCTTTTTAAAATTTGCAGAATTTCCTCCTTGCTGTGATGATAAAATTCGTAAATACTGCCCACTCTGGACAAAATGGCCGGGTTCACGGAAAAGTACGGATTTTCAGTGGTACTCCCGATGAAGCGGACGGCCCCCTCCTCCAACGCCTTCAGCAGCGTATCCTGCTGGAGCTTATTCCATCGATGCAGCTCATCCACATAAAGGTAGGTCGCTTCCTGCTGTAGCCCGAAAAAGCGAGCCCCCGCCCTTTCCAAAAGCTCCTTCAGCTCCTTTGTCCCCGTACTGGAGGCGTTCAGCTCATGAAATTCACCGCCCATCTCCCGCACGATAATCCGGGCCAGGGTGGTCTTTCCCGTCCCCGATGGCCCGAAAAAAATGGCCGAATCGAAATTCCGGCTGCGGACCGCATTGTAAAACAGGGAATTTTTATACATAAAATGAGTCTGTCCAACGAAATCATCCAGCGATTCCGGCCTCATTCTGGTCGATAACGGTATCATATTGCTCTCCCTTTTTCAATTATATAACTATTATAGCATTTTCACCGGATTCGTCCACAATTATCCAAAATCTTGTAGACACGCTGATTTTCCTTCGTTATAATACTCATTGAGTTTATTTTCTTTTATTTGTTATATGGAGGATCAAAATGGAAGACAGAACACTTACGTGCCAGGATTGCGGTTCGGAATTCGTCTTTACCGCAGGCGAACAGGAATTCTACAAGGAAAAGGGCTTCGATAACGAACCGAAGCGATGTAAGGAATGCAGAGACAAGAAGAAGGCCGAACGAAGACAATTCCAGGGATAGGCGATCCTTTCGCATATGAACGCATCAAAGAACCGTACTATCCAGTACGGTTCTTTTGGATCCATCCGCAGACGGTCAGCTCTCGAAGAAGCTGAACCACCATGCGTCGCAGCTTCACCACGCCGGGATTCTCGCGTTCGATCCGATCTGCAAGCATTTGCAAATAATCGGCGGCAATGGGATCCCGATTCAGGGCAAGGAACTCCTCGATCAGCTGCGTCAGCATTACCCTGCGCTCCCTGGGCGCCGACGGGCGATAGAGCAAACATACCTCCTGCTCGTCTTCGGTTTCAGTGGACGCCCAGATGGTTTGCCGGTCCCATCGCATCTCTCCGGGATCCAGCAGGTATTCCTGACACAGAGCCATTTTTCCCAGCAGCCGATCCAGCAGGCTCAACTGCTCCGGCAACGTCGGTGCCCGCCGCTCCATCCATTGCTCCAGAGGCAGGAACCCTTCCGTTTCCGCCACCCATTCCTCCCCTGAAGCTTCACATCTCCCTTCATTCTCATCGTTCCGCTCGGCCCTGTGCAAAAGACTGCCGGGCAAAAAGATGCGCCCCCGATTTTCCAGAACGATTCTTGCCTGATATTCCTTCATCCTGACTCCCCTCTATCCGGAGCCGCCGCACAGACGGCACGGCGTATACCCCTGCGCTTCCGCCGACTCCTGATCAATTTCGATAACATATCTGGTAACCAACGAGCAGGCCTTCTGGTGATAGACCTCTCCGGCCCTGGGGAAGCAATATACCAGGCTTCCATTGCCCCTTTTCTCCGGCCGGCAGTGACTGCACGGCCGGTATCGGGTGCGGACGGAGGTCGTGAGGATCGTCTGATGGGGAAAGACCTCGATAACGCTGCAGGTCCTCTCGTGGTAACGCTCTCCCGCTTTGGGGAACACCCATACCATCCTGCTTTCTTTTTTTTCCTCCAGCTCCTTAGGATCCATGGCATCCCCCCGGTATTTCCGACCTACAAAAGGCCGAAATCGCACCGACTCCTTCCCCGCCACTCCTTCATAAATCTGTATGGGGAACGGGATTTTCTGGTAGTATTTCCCCTCGTAATGAACCACCTGGTCGGTCAGCCGTGTCTGAAGGGGATAAAGGAACAGTCGATGGCGATAAAACTCCGTCTCCAAATGGCTTTGGGAGAGGCGGTGAGAAACGACCAGAGGGTAGGTGATCGACAGGTCCGCTGCGACGGACTGCCGGATCTGGATCCTGGCTTCCCGGCAAAGCTGATAGAGAATCGCCTCCTGCAGATAGACGAATTTCATCAGGTATGCGACAGTCAGAATCCCTATCAGAAATATGGGAAGGAACAACGATGCTTCTAAAGTGATCCCTCCCTCCTGCCTCTTAATATTCCTTTTCATAGGAATACGCCTTTCCGCTGACCGTTGCCACGAAGGCAAATCCCTTGCACCGGCTGGACATGGTAAAATTTCGATCGCACTCCAGCTTCATATTGATCTGAATGAGATCCATCATGCGGAGCAGCTTTTTTTCGTGGTTGGCCAGGTATAGGAACAGCTCCAGGTGCTCGGCATAGTTTTTCCCGGCCCGCACCGAAGGATAAATGGCTCCGCCCTCCTGCCGGTGAAGGTTTTCGATGGAAAGCGCCCAGTGAACGCTCTGCTTGAGAAGAGGTACCGTTCCTCCTTCATTTAAAATCTTTCGATCATTGATGGCTTCAGAAAGCGCCCAGGCAGCGGTCAGCGTCGCCAGAGCCGCCGGTGCGCCGGGACCCGGCGCTACCGTATTTGCCAGAGCGGTCAGCTCCTTCATCTTTGCTGCGTCGCTGAGGATATGCGCCAGGTTCAGAGCGGTTCGCAGCGCAGTAAAATCGTTGAGAAACCGGTTTTTGTTTTCCCAGTCACTGTCGGCTCCGTACAGCAGATATTCCATCTCATTCCTGAAAAAAGCCGGGGCCTCCGGTAGCTTGGACTCCTTATCGTGACTAAAGTAGTGCTTGGCGTATTCATTGGCTAAGTAATAGCGATGCGCTTTGGTGACCATGTTCCCCAGCTGCTCGGGAGAAAACTCCAGGATTGCCTGGGTCACCAGGCTCAGGTTCCCTTTTCCTCCCGACGGCAGCGTTTTAAGAACATTTTTGTTTTTAAGCTTCCGCTGCGGACGCTGATCGCTTCCCTTCGCTGCTTCCGGCATCGAGCGCAGCGCATTTCCCGCCAGTCGGAGCACCATAATCTCTGCCAGCTCGTCCTCAAATCTCTGGCAGTCGAGCAGGCTGTAGGGCGCCAGAGATACCTCTATCGACTGAAGATCATTGCGAAGCAAATCCATGGGGCGCTTGTTCCGAAAGGTGGTATTTCCATACATGCGGATCAGGGCTTCGATTTCCTCTTCGCTCCTTCCGTGGGCAATGATCCCATATCTCCGATATAGATCCAGGTCATATTCCCCCAGCACGGACAGTGCGGCCAGACGAAATACCGAATCAGCCGTGCTTTCCGCCGCTTTTTGGGCAGCCGCCTGGACAAAGGTCAATGTCATGACCATCATGGATCCCAGGATGAGAGTTAGAAAAACGGCGGAAAACCCATTTTGTCCAGTGCGTGTGGTTTTCTTTTGCCCACTCATTCTATCCATCCTTTCACAAAATCCGCCAATCTCAGCGCAGTGCCCATATCCTCCGGTTCCGCCTCCCGAACCATCTCTCGCCGATGCTCCTGGTATCGCAGGGTGGTCTTATCGTATAACGCCGCGATCACGCCGATGAGCAGGACCAATGCAAGCAAAACCAGCGGAATCACCAGAGAAGCTTCTACGATAGCGGAACCGCGGGTTTTGCCGCTCAAAACCCGCTGCTCATCAGCTTGGAAAATATTCCATCGACAAAGGCGGTAATCTGACTTCGGAAGATGAGCGCCAGCCCGATGGCAATGCTCACCAACAGGGCGACCTGCACCATTTCCATTCCCTTTTGATTTTGATACCTTCTCGATCGACAGATTTCCTTTGTTGATTTCACTGTTCGCATCTTCATGCTCCTTTCCATGTTCATTCCTGCTTTCCTTTCTTGTTCTCTTTTTCACTCTCTACCTCCCGTTTTCTGCCTTGCAATAGTTCTATGAGGAAAGTATTGCCGGTGCGATAGCCACGGCTATCAGAACCAGCAGATACAGACAGAGTGGCATGGTTAGCCGTGTTTCCTTGACCCGGATCTCTTCCTCCAGCTTTTTGCGATGCCGGTGCATCAGATCGTTCCGCTCCGTCAGTAGCTTTTCAGACAACCGGATTCCCCGATGCAGATTATCCCGAATGATCCCTGCGATCCGGATGAAGTCTGCATCGTCGATGCGCCTGGCAAACGCTGCCAGCTGTGCATCCAGCGGATCTTTGGTTTCCAGGTATCGCAGTCGGATCATCTCCAACTGCCGGTAGAAATATGAGGTCTCTTTTTTCTTCATTTCATTGCGGAGAATGTCCAGAAAAGCCGTTTCAAATATGGCGCCCGCGTTAAGCTGCAGTACCAGTTGATTGATGAATAGGGGCAGCTCCTTTTGCACTGTGGACCGGGCGCTCCGGAATTCTCCGTTCAGACTTACGTATCTGGCACGATAGAGGAGAACGGCGATGAAAAGCGTTCCTGTCAGAAGATAGACGGGATCCCTGCGACTGCTTTGCGACCATCGAACAAACTCCCCCTCTTCCGTATAGAGGGGCAACATCAGGACCTTTCCTTCTCCTTCGGCAGCGTCCCGCAGTCGGATATCCAACTCTCGTCGCAGCCTTTGTGCAGCCTCTCCATCTCCGGCAGCCTGTCCCTTCCGGCCTGTCCCCTCATGATCTTTTCCTTGCCCGGCTGCCGGAATTCGAATGGAAATCTGCGCCTTCATCTCCCTGCCCTCCTGCTGGACCGCAGCGGTCAAATCTTCCCGAAGAACCCCCTGATCCGGCCGCAGGATCCCCACCAGCGTCTTTTCACCTTCCTCCTCGTAAAGAAAGTGCTGATGCTGTCTCCCGGCAGTGATCCCCGTCACAAGAATCAGCATCGTCACAGCGATCAGAGCAGTCGTCAATCTTTTTTTATTCTTTTGGATATCCTGCCGGGCCTTTTCCTCCTGCCGTGTACCGTACAGGCATCGGTACCGGCTCTCCAAATAATCCGGATCACCGCAAATCCCGCGGAGTATCCTGTTCGCTCCTTTTTGCAACGTCGATTTTACTGTGCCATGCCCTCTCATGCCTGCACCTCCATGATCCGATCCGACCAATAATACCCCGCTCCGATAGCCAGGAGCGCCAGGGTCATAATCAAGGCCCCGGCTCCGGTCTGATACAGGGGCTGTAAGTATTCCGGTGAAGTGATTCGCAGGAAAAACAGTACCAGCACCGGCATCAGGCTGATCATTCTGGCTTCTGATCTTTTTTGTGCGCTGAGCACCTGCAATTCCTGATGAAGCTTCATTTTGTCCGAAATAATCTGACAGGTCAGGCGAATGGCCTGCTCCATGTCCCCGCCCGTTCTGCGGCAAACGGAATAGGAACGGACAAAATCCTTCAGATCCTCCAATGGGGATTCGTCGGCCAGCCTTTCCAGCAGCAGAATATCAGCCTCCCGACTGTTTTTCCGATCCGCTACCAGCTTTTCCAGCCCAGCAATAAGCTCCGTTTTCCGATGATGATGGAGCAACAGGCGGGCCAGGGATTCCTCCGTACCTTCTTCCATAGACCGCCCGCTTTCAATGGAAGCGGCCAGCGTCTGCAAAAATTCCAGGAACTGGCCCTGCTGACGCTGCAGCTCTTTTCTGACGGCCATCTGCCGAAAGACAGCCCAAAGAGCACCGGTCAGCACCACACTTCCTACAGCGGCCACAACCGGCCTGTTATAAAAAAGGGTCAGCACTGCCGCCCAGCATAAAATGGAAAGCACCCCATATTGGATATCACTGCCGGCTACACGCCGAGGCATCCGGGAAAGAAGCTTCATGATCTTCCTCCGTTCATTTCAAGCTTTCGGATATTTTTTAGAGGATTTCCCGTAGCGACCAAGCCATTATTTATGTCATAAATAAATAATTTATTTAGCGAAATCCGATCCTGCTCCAGCCCTGTAATTTCCGCAATCTCCATGACCACCCTCCGCTGATCTGCCATGCGCCCCAGATGGACCATCAGGTCAATGCCCTCCGCGAGCTGCCCCCGAATAGCCGGGATCGGGTAATCTGCCGCCTGAAGAAACATGGCCTCCAGGCGGTACAGCATCCCTTCGGGAGAATTGCCATGACCTGTAGATAAGCTGCCGTCATGCCCCGTATTCATAGCCTGGATCATATCGACTACCTCACTGCCCCGAACCTCCCCTACCACAATCCGGTCCGGACGCATTCGCAGACTGGCCCGGATCAGTTGATTCATCTCGATCTGCCCCTTCCCCTGTGCATTGGCAGTCCGGCACTCCAAACGAACCAGATTGCGGGTCGGATCCAGCTGAAGCTCTGCAGAGTCTTCAATGACGATGATCCGATCCTTCCGCGGGATGTAATCGGATAGAATATTCAGGAAAGTGGTCTTGCCGGATGAGGTACCGCCGCTGATAAAAATGTTGTATCCGGCCCGCACCATTTGCCTTAAAAACTCAGCGGCTTCCCGGGTGACGGTTCCGCTACGGATGAGGTGTTCCATGGTCAGCGCCTGCCGGGGAAATTTGCGAATGGTTAAAACCGGACCATCCAACGCCACATTGCTGTATACGGCATTGACTCGGGAGCCGTCCGGCAGCCGGGCATCCAAAATAGGGGTGCGCTCGTTGATTTCCCGGTGGACACGTGCGCCAATCCGCCGTATGACCTCGTGAAGCTCCTGTGCATTCATAAAATTCAGCTCTGTTTTTTCAGTGTGACCACGCCTTTCAATGTAAATGGAATCCGTACCGTTTACCATGATTTCCGAGATGCTGTCATCGGCGATCAGCGGTTCCAAAATCCCCATATCCCGCCTCAATGTGCAGAAGATCTGATTGACGATGCGCACCTTCATTTTGAAATGGGTTTCCGCCAGCTCCGGGTCCCGAAGCACCATCTCCTCGGCCAGCTCTGCTACCTGCTGATCCGAAATGACCTCTCCCGCCTGCTGTATCTGCTTCCGTACTTCTTCGGTAATGCGAAGAATAATGTGATTCATGGCTTTATCCTTTTTACATTTTTTACCATTATACCATAAAAAATATCGGCTGTAAACATTTACCAGCCGATATAGAAAAAATTTTTTCCATCCTCAGTCTGATGCAGAACCGTCGCCCGGCGTCTCAACGCTGCGCCGGTCATCCTTCCAAGGGAGAATGATGGAAAATACCGTCCCTCGGTTCAGCTCGCTCTCCACTCGAAGCTCCCCGTCAAAAAGCGGGACGATATGCTTCACGATAGACAGTCCGAGACCGGTTCCCCCCGCTTTAGATGATCGAGAGGGCTCCACCCGGTAAAACCGCTCGAAAAGACGATCCAGATGCTCCGGAGCAATACCGATTCCCTGGTCCGCCACCTGAAGCAGCAGCCGATGAGCTTCCGGCATGGAACGGCCGGTGATTCGAACCTCTCCTCCCTCTTTGGAATATTTTATGGCGTTCTCAATCAGGTTCAGCATCATTTGCTTAAATCGGTCTTCGCTTCCAAAAACAACCAGATCTGGCTCCACCTCCAAAATGATCCGGATCCCCCGATCCTCCGCAATGGGGATGATGGAAGAAACAATCTCCAGCAGCGATCGGCGGATAGGGATCGGATGATCTGCCGGAATGCTGCGCTTGTTTTCAATATCGGAAAGGATCAGCAGGTCTTCGATCAGGCGCGTCAGCCTGGCAGTTTCGATGGACATTATATCGAGAAATCTGTTCCGCACCTCCGGGTTCTCCGCAGCGCCTCCCTGAAGGGTCTCCAGGAATCCCTGAATAGAGGTCAGGGGCGTTTTCAGTTCATGGCTGACGTTGGCCACAAATTCGCTTCGGATCCGCTCGGAGCGAGTATTTTCTTCCCGGGCCTTTTCCAGCTGCCCTTTCAAAGCCTCAATGGGCCGGATGACCCAGCGGTACAGAAGGGCCGCCAGGGCCAAAGAAAGGCCCACGCTTACGACCATCCCATAGAAGGGATGGTCGTAATGCCCGGCCAGTAAAAATATAGAATAATTCATGATCGCCGTCAGCGCCGCAAACGCCAGCCATTTGCTTTTCATGCCATCTTATACCCTTTCCCCCGGACAGTCTGAATATAGTTGAGCTCCTGGTCTGAAAGCCCCAGCTTGCGTCGGATATATCGGATGTGGACATCAACGGTCCGCGTTTCACCGGCATAATCGATGCCCCACACCTTATCCAGCAGCTGATCCCGGGTGAAAACAATCCCTCGATTGATGCTGAGGAAAGTAATCAGATCAAATTCCCGCGCGGTCAGATCAATCCTTTCTCCCCGGAAGGAAACCTGGTGACGATGGGAATCAATGATCAGCTCGTCAATGACGATCAGCCCCGCGGCCTCTGATGCCCCAGCGGCTCCCCGATTGTCCTCCCTCTCGTCCGTGCGCCGCAGAACGGCGTTGATCCTGGCCATCAGCTCCCGGATACCGAAGGGCTTTGTGATGTAATCGTCGGCCCCGAACTCCAGCCCCATGACCTTATCCACCTCATCGCTTTTGGCGGTCAGCATGATAATAGGCGTATGATTTCCCTCACTTCGGAGCTCCCTGCAGATGTCATAGCCGTCTTTCCCAGGCAGCATGATGTCCAGCAGGATCAGATCCGGCTTTTCCACATGCACCAGGGTGATCCCCATGATACCGTCATCCG
>JBGYKY010000017.1:0-2679 GCA_041836105.1 Bacillota bacterium
CCCCGTGCGCCAGTCCATGATGACCATAGCTCCCTGGGGCTGCACCACATCCTGCCGCAGCTGGTACTGCCCCGGCGTCAGCATCAGGCCGTTTTCGCCGATGCGAAAAAAGTCCGGATACTCAAAGAGAAAGGCTTCGTCGATCACCAGGTTCCCTTCCTCGTCCAGGCTCTTATACTGCTTTCCCACATTGATCACGCCGCCGTTATTGACATAAAAGACCCCATCGGTAATGTGGTACAGATTTTTAAATTCAACGGTAATGTCCGCTCCGGCAGCGGTTCGGGTCCGGAAAAAGTTCAGCCGCTTTCCGGTCAACAGCACCAGGTTCCCCTCGCCGTCCACCCGGTATTCATCGGGGGGCAGGAGAAAATTCCCGCTGCCGTCAAAATAGGTAGCCCGGTTGTACAGCATGATCCGCTTTTCCGAATCCAGAATATTGCCGGCCCGATCCCGCCTCAGGTTGACCACCCGGGGAAAGTTGCTGTTTTTCTGAAATTCCCCTGCGGCAATGGTCTGCATCCGGGTGTTCAGGGTGCTGTAAATCTGCAGGCTTCCCCTGTGAACCAGCCGCCGCGCCGCCGCCAGATCGATTTTCAGTGCTTTCATCAGATCCGATTCCACCTGACGCAGGAGAAAATCGTTGAAGTTGGCATTGATGTCTATAGTGACCGTTTCTTCCGGATTCATGGCCTCCTTCATGTCCACGCCTCTGGCCGACTCCCATTCCTCCGGCGTGATCAGCCCCTGCTCCAGCATCAGGTCCAGGACTTGGCGCTGCCGGATCAAAAATCGATCGTTAAACACCAGCGTATATTCCCCCGTGCGGCGAACAATGGCCGGGTCGTCATCCGCCACCTCAACCGACGGGATCCGCTTTAAGGGCGCGAATCGAGAGGGGTTCTGGGGAATGGCAGCCAGAGTAGCACACTCGGCCAGGGTCAGCTGATCGACACTTTTGGAGAAGTAGGACTGGGCTGCCGCTTCCACACCGTAGGCATTAAACCCCATAAATATGGTGTTCAGGTAGGCCTCCATAATTTCATCCTTCTCCAGCGCCCATTCGATCTGAACGGCGTAATAGGCCTCTCGGAGCTTGCGGATCAGGGTCCGTTCGCTGGTCAGATAGACATTCTTGGCCAGCTGCTGAGTAATGGTGCTGGTGCCCTGGATCCGCTCTCCATCCACCAGGCTGTCCCGAATGGCGCCCGCCAGCCGAACAAGGTTGAATCCGTAATGCTGATAAAAGGTTTTGTCTTCAATAGCGACAAAGGCGTCGATCAAATCCTGGGGCATATCCTTGACGGATACTTTAATCCGGTATTCTTCCGTTTCCACCGACTGAATAGGGGCTCCCGCATCATCGTAAATGATGGAAGTGCCTGCCATGGCGTCGTAGATATTGTCCGGATCAATAGCCGGCGTGGTCTTGATGATATAGGCGGCAAGACCGATGCCGGCGCTCAGGGCAAGGAGCAAAGCCCCTGCCAGAAGGTTCCGCAGCACTTTGCCGACGCTCCTTTTTTTTCGGAGACGGATATGGTTGGATCGTTGAACCGTTCTTTGCCCGTATTCGCTTCTCATGGTGTGTCCTCAGGTGTGCAGCAGCACCCGGCAAGCCGGGTCAGCGGGAGCGCCGGCGGTAAGTCGGCCAACCGGCAGGGCCGCCGGCGCCGAAAGGATTAAAATTAAAGCAGAACCCTGTTGATCCGGGGCACGGCAGTTTTTTTCAGGGGATGCAGCAGTCCGAAGAGCCGGCTTCCTCTCTGAAGCTCTTCCGGAGAAAAGCAAAGGGGCTGATGGAAGCAGATTTCCTTTTCCGCAAAACGGTGAGACAGAAAGGCCAGCAGCTCCGGCAAATCAATCGGGCGGGCACTGGTCTCATATACGAGGACCCTGTCTGCCTCCGCCCGCAGCAGAGCATAATGCGGTCGGCCGTCGATTTCCATCATCCAGGCGGATCCCCCTTCCCGAAGGAGCACCCGCAGGAAAAAATCGTTCTGCGCCCGATCGAGAGCGATCCATCCGCCCCGGTGAAACGGCCCCTCCCGGTACAGCCTCCACCATTCCCCCTCCTTCATGGGACGATGGAACGGAGGATCGCCTCCGTTTGAAATGCGGCACCGGATCTCCGCCGGATCCAGCCTCACCACGGATCGTTCCAGTTCGACAAAAAATCCCATTTTTCTATACCATTGAAACAAGGATTCCTCTGCCGGCACCAAGAAAACACCGGAAAACCCCCGCTCCCGAGCAATGGGAAAGGCGGCTTCCGTCAGCGCGCGACCCAGCCCCCGGCTCCGATATCCCTGCAGGGTCGCAATAGCGTATAAATAGAGCATCGGGTGGACTTCGTCTCCATCCCGGAAATCGTAGGGCACCATGTGAAGGGCAGAGACGATCCGGCCATCCTCCTCCTGAACCAGCGCATTTTCCGGTCGGAACAGGCATTGGAAAAAGGCGCGGAGGTACTCCTCGTCCTCCTGAAACACCTCCTGCCACAAGTCTTTCAGCTGCCGCGCATCAGATGGAGCCGCCAATCGGATCATTGCCTTCCTCCTTGCCATTCCTTCAACAGAATACCAGATTATTCTCTCCGCTTCCAGTCGGTGCCCGCAGATTTTCTACACATTTCTTGATTTTCTGTCACAGCACCTGCGTTGACTTACCACCCGCTGC
>JBGYKY010000018.1:0-2686 GCA_041836105.1 Bacillota bacterium
ATCAACGTTGTTAAGCGAAAGAAAATTGAGCTGACGCCCATGACCGTGGAGGAAGCCATAATCCAGATGGAGCTGCTGGAGCACAACTTCTTCGTCTATGCCGATGTAGAGACCAATGCCGTCGGCATCGTGTACAAGAGGAAGAGCGACGACTACGGTGTCATCGAAACCAAGTATTGATCCCTTTTCGGGGCAGCCGACAGGCTGCCTCTTTTTTATGCGGAAGGTCTCTCCCAAATAGGTACGGCGAGAAAAACAGGACGAACCCGCCGGACGTTTTTTTGGCGGAGGTATATTGAAAAAAATGGGATTTTTCGGTACAATAAACGATGAGCAGGAATAGAGGAACCGACTATGCAAACTATGCAGAGCTTTTTTCATAACATCGTCCTGAGCATCGGCATCACCGACGTGATCGACATCCTGATCGTGGCGTTTGTGGCGTATAAGGTGCTGAGCTTTATCAGGGAAACCCGGGCAGAGCAGCTGGTCAAGGGGCTGCTGATTCTGGTGGTGGCCACCTTTTTGGCGGAGCTTCTCCACCTGTATACCATCAGCTGGATATTAAACGGCACCCTGACCCTCGGGGTCATCGCCCTGGTCATCGTTTTTCAGCCGGAGCTCCGTCGCGGCCTGGAGTACGTAGGCCGCAGCAAGATCGTCAAATCTCCCTTCGGCCAGTTCGATAAGGAAAAGGCCAAGCTGATCGTTTCCGCCTTTACCAGGGTTATCGACGGGTTTTCCAAGAGCAAGACCGGGGCGCTGCTGGTAGTGGAGAGGGAGACGGCCCTCAGCGATATCGCGGAGACCGGCACCCACCTTAACGCCCTGCTCAGCAGCGAGCTGCTGGCTAACATTTTTTATTCGGGAGCGCCTCTCCACGACGGCGCGGTCATCATCCGGGGCGACCGGATTATGGCGGCGGGCTGCGTGCTGCCCCTGACCCAAAACAATCAGCTGGGCTCCGAGCTGGGCACCCGCCATCGGGCGGCGCTGGGCATCACGGAGAATTCCGACGCCCTGGTGCTGGTGGTCTCCGAGGAAACCGGCATTATTTCCATGGCTGACAACGGGAACCTGAGCCGGTTCCTGGATATCAAGTCCGTGGAGAAAAGCCTGCTGAACCTGTACCTGAGCGGCACGGCCGAGGAGCGGAACCTGCTCACCATGATCCCTCCTTTTTTCAGAAAATTGAGGAAAAAGCCCCATGCTCCAAAGTAAAAAATTCAACATCTTTCTGTCGGTGGTCATTGCGCTGCTCCTGTGGATGTATGTCATCGGAGAGGTCAATCCCACGACGACAAAGAAGTTTTCTGACGTCCCCGTTACGCTGCTCAACACCGAGAGCCTGGCTTCCAAAGGCCTGACGGTGCTGGGAGAGGGAGATCTGACCGTGGATCTGACGGTAGAGGGGAAGCGGGCGGATGTGTTGTCTGCCGGGGCGGAGGACATTCTGGTCACAGCGGATCTATTCGGATACGAAGCGGGAGAAAACCACGTGACCTTGGGGATTGAGCTGCCCGGCGGGCTGACGCTCGTTTCATCGAACCCTGTCAAGCTGCCGGTGACCATCGACCAGGTGGTCACGGAGGAGCGTTCAGTGATCCTTGGATACAGCGGAACTGCAGCGGCAGGAACGGAAGCCGGTCAGCTGATTTTGGAGCCGGAAACGGTTGAAATCAACGGGGCCAGTACCCTTGTGGCGCAGGTAGCCTATGTGGGGGCAACCATGGACCTGAGCCAGCTGACGGAAGACCTTTCTGCCTATGACCTGCCTTTGAGCGCCTATAGCGGCGCGGGAGAAGAGATTGACCAGATCAAGCTTTCTCAGGACAGCGTTCGGGTCTCCGGGCGGCTGATGGCGGTGAAGACCGTGCCTCTCCGCATTGAAGCCGTGGGCGAGGAGCCGGCGGAGGTCCAGCTGGTATCTCTCACCCTGCCCGGCTCCGTTTCCATTCGGGGAGATCGGCAGGTGCTGGAAACCGTTACGGAGATAAGGGCACAGGATATCGACCTTTCCGAATATACCGCCTCCACATCGATTCCCATCCGGTTGATTCTGCCGGACGGCGTAGAGGCTGCGACGGCCTCTCAGAACCTGGCGGCGTCTCTGACGCTGCGGGGCCTGGACACCAGAAGCTTCCAGCTCTCCTCCACCGATGTGGAAATATCGAGCCTGGCCGAGGGCTTTGAAGCGGAGATCCAGCCGACCACCATCATCGTCACCCTCACCGGGAAGGCGGAAGCGCTGGCGGGCATTCTCCAGGAGGACATTCGGCTGTCCCTGTCCCTGAGCGGGCTGGAGGAGGGCGTTCACCAGGCGGAAGTGGCCGGTAAGGTGGATGGATATACCGGAACTGTTTCCCTGGCGCCTCAGGCGGTCTCTGTGGAGATCCGGGCGCTGACATAGGATGGCATGCACTGATGAGAGCGGCAGCTGCCGCAGGACAAGGAGAGAAGCTATGGCGCGATTATTCGGGACGGATGGAGTGAGAGGCATCGCCAACGCAGAGCTGATGCCGGAGGTGGCCTTTAAGCTTGGACGGGCAGGGGCTTATGTCCTCAGCCAGGAGCACCAGGCCCCCGTGGTGGTCATCGGCAAGGACACCAGGATCTCCGGGGATATGCTGGAGGATGCTCTCAGCGCCGGGATTCTGTCCATGGGCGGCCAGGTCATCAAGGTAGG
>JBGYKY010000019.1:0-6891 GCA_041836105.1 Bacillota bacterium
ATGATTGTTCTGTTTCCTCCGTTCAGTGAGAATAATTTTTTACAACACCGCCATTATACACTAAAAGCGGTCACAAGTACAGCGCAAGCGGAGCGTGGAGAGGGGAAACGCAGAAGAGGGCGGAGAGGGGGGACGGAATGCAGGGAGAAAGCAGCGCCGGCCCCGCCGATGTTCGGCAGGGCCGGCGCGGATGGAGGTGCGCCGGGGCGGATGCGGCAGAGACGGCCGGGGCCGGCCGCCGGAGGCGGCGTTACAGGCGGTATGCCTGTATCCGGTCTCCTTGGACGTAGTAGAGGTACTGCCCGATATAGCACAGGCGCCGGACCGGGTCGCCCAGATAAGCGCCGGTGCTGTCGTAGACCGCAGAACTCCCGCTGTAGGGAATGCGGTCCTTCTCGCGGAAGCCCTCCGCCTTGCTGAATTCCAGCAGGATGGCGCCGCTGAAGTAGGCCGGGGAGCGGAAGGAGCCGTAGGAGCTCCCACCTTCTGCGGGATTAGAGAGCCCGGCATCGGGAAGCAGGGGCATGGGGGAGCCGGGGATCGCAGAATCCTGAATGGTGGCATCGAAGGCCAGCAGCCCTTTTTCCGCGTAGAACATCAATGCCTTGTGGTTGTGCAGGATGTCGGAGTAGGTGCCGTCTCCCTGAAGGATATAATGGTGGAGCTCCCTGGGGCGGCCCCGATCGGATACATCAAAGAGAGAAAACTTGATGCCGGCCGGCTCCGTACTCTCGCCCACGCCCAGCAGGAGGCTTTCGCCCACGGGATAGAGGAAGTTGGAAAAACCGGGGATTTTCAATTCGCCGGTCACTACCGGCTTTGCGGGATCGGACAGATCCAGCACAAAGAGGGGATCCACCTGGCGGAAGGTGACCACATACCCCTGGTCGCCCATGAAGCGGACGGCGAAGATCTGCTCATCGGGAGCCAGGCCCGTCAGGCTTCCTTGAATATTCATATTGCGATCCAGCACATAGACGGAATTGGTGGTGACGGCTTTGCTCCATTCGGTGGTGGCGACCCGCAGGTTCCCCTGATACTCATCCATGGCAAATTGATTCAGGAGATAACCGGGGATCAGTGCGCCGCCGGAGAACCCGAACTGTATTCCGTCTAGGGCATATCGGGTAATAGAGGTCATGGGGCCCTGTGCATCCTTATAGGTCTCCTGCGCGATGTACAGGTGCCTGTCGTTCATGTACATGGCGGTGCCGCTGCCCAGGATGGCTTCGATGTTGGCGGCCTGTTCCGTGTTGCGGATATCGATGGAAGCAATAATAAGGTACTGGGGCTGGCTGCTTCCCGGATAACACATGATTTTATCCGTCTCCATGGGTCGGAAGGAGGAGGACACCGCGGAATCTTTGATAACGGGAGTGATGATTTCGGGGATGTCCGGCCACCAGCCGTACACATACTGATTGGCGACCAGAGTCACCACATCGCCGTTCTTCCGGCTGGAAAGCAGGGAACCCTCGATGGATACCTCCTTCAGCAGGGAAGCGGCCCCCCGGGCATCAACGGAATACACAAAGCAGCTGGAAGCATTCCCCCAGGTATGCGCCAGGACGACCAGGCGGCCCTTATCGATATACAGCTCATCGGTGATCAGGGAGTGCCCGGAGGACGGATCCCTGGGTAGCGCGATGGTATCGGCCAGGGCAACGGCAGCGCCGTCTGCCCGATAAATCCGAACGGCATTGCCGCCGGCAACGTAGATAAAGGTCCCGTCGGTTTTCACGATATCGGCCTCATCGATGCCGTCCACCTGGAGATTGGTGGTGGAGTGGTTGGAAGAGGATTCCGATGATTTGGCGATTTCGGCCGGTGCGGCGGCGGCTTCGTCCGCGGAAGCCCTGCCGGCGGCCCCGGGGGCCGACATTTCAAGGACGGTCGGTTCAATGGAGCCCAGGGCGCGGACTTCGGGCCGGTGATACCGCTTCAGGGTGGCGGACAGCTCTTTTTCCAGCTGCGCTCTGGAGGTGACCTTCACCGCCTGGCCGATTCTGCCTTTTACCGCTTCTGCGAAGGAAGCCTCCTTGGCCAGATCGATGGTATCCTTCCCGATTACGATCAGTCCCGCCCGGTAGGAGACCTTTTTGTTTAGCAGGCCTTCGCTGATAACCCGAAGGGGAACCATGGAACGGTTTTCCCGGATCAGCATTTCCGTGTCCAAGACGATGCGAACGGGGGCGCTGCCGGGGGAGGCTTTGTCGCAGTAGCTTTTTCCGGCGTAAAAGGTAAAGGATTCGTTGCCCTTCCTGATGATGGCGGCTTTGCTGGCGGCGTCATAGGATACCTGAGCGCCGAAGTGCTCGGAAATGGTGCGCAGCGGCACCAGCGTGCGGTCCCTGTAGACCAGGGGCGCCACGTTCAGGTTGGCGGAGTCTAACGGTTTTGTTTCCCCCCCGGATAGGGTCAGCGGGCTGCCGATAAAGAGGGCCAGATCGTACTCCGGCTGAGGCGCCGAAGCGGCGGCCTGACCGCCGCCCCACTGGGTGGGGATTGTCAGGGCTGCGATCAGCAGCAGCGCCAAGAGGAGAAGTCCGATCCTTTTCGGCCCGAAGGAGCTGGGACGACTGTGATTCGATTCGTTCATTGAGCTTCACTCCCTTTCACTTTTCACTTTGCCTGAACGGGCGGCGGCCTCTGGGAAATAATCCATTATGCTCTGCCGGGGCGCTCCGCTTCGGCGCGACTACCCATTAGACGCCTGGGGGCGCTGTCGGTTCCCGGAAATTTTTTTAGCACCTATGCCAGGGCCAGGGCTCCGGGATCCCGTTTCGGATAAAAAAGGCCTCCTTAGCCAGGGTCGCCAGGGGCGTATCTGAAAGGGAGTCGGAATAAAAACGGTTGATTTCCACGTGAGGGAGCAGCTCCTTCAGCCGTCGGACCTTTTCCTGGCCGTAGCAGTTGAGGCCGTTGTAAAGGCCGGTCTTTTTGTCCACCCGGGAGGCGATGAGAGTCCCGAACCCCATCTGCTCTGCAATGGGTTCCAGCAGAAACTCTGGAGAGGCACTGATGATAATGTCATCGGAACGCCGGACCTGCGAATAGTAGGCGGCCATATGGCCCCGGTGCTCCTGCCAGAAATCCCGGACCAAGCGATCCGCATCGGGCAGATGCCGCAGGAAGCGGTACATTTTTTCTTTAAAAATCGTCTTGCTGCAGCGCTGCAGCGCATAAAGGGCGAAATAGAGGGCGGTAAGGGGGAGCTCCGCCAGGATTGAGGGATAGCGCCGCAGGCAGTAGAAATAGAAGTCGGCGGTAGAGTCTCTGAGATAAATGGTTTTGTCAAAATCGTACACATTGTATTCCATACGGATCTCCGATCAGCAGCTCTTCTGTTTGTAATCGACCTGTAATGGATATATTATATTCGTACGGCAGGAAGAACGCAAGTCGGAGGCCGATCGTGCGCCGGCTTTCATCCGGCGGCCGGACGCGGAAAGCGAAGCGGCAAGCCAATCAGGCGCAGCGGAAAAGAGAAGAACAGGAGAAACAAGATGTTGACGGAAAAATTTTTTGAAGTGCTGAAGTATGAGGGGGCAGTTTCGATTACGTCCTGGGGAACGGGAGATCCTCATGTGACCTGTACCTGGAATTCCTATCTGGTCATCAAAGGGAAAGACACCATTCTGATCCCTGCGGCTGGAATGACCTCCACGGAAAACGATGTGAACGTGAACAGCAGGGTCATCCTTACCCTGGCCGCCCGAGAGGTAGAGGGGTTCAACGGATACCAGGGGACGGGGTTCCGCGTTGAAGGAACGGCGTCCTTTCTGGAGGAGGGGGCGTATTTCGATGAAATGAAGGAAAAGTACCCTTTCCTGAACCGGGTGTTGGCAGTAACGGTACAGTCTGCCAAACAGCTGCTGTAGAAATATCGGGCCGGAAAGCGCTGCGCAGCGCTCATGCCGGGGTGTATTGCTGCCGGCCCCGAACATGGGGACAGCGAGACCGCTTTCGCCGGTCTCGCTGCCAAAGGCTTGATCGTAAGGCTGCCCGGGAGGGCGGCCTTTTATTCTACGTCGATGTTGACGATGGAATCGGCCTTTTCCTTTTTGGGGACAACGATAGTCAGGACACCGTTGTCCAGTTTGGCCCGGATCCCTTCCCCGGCGGACTCTCCCAGGTGGATGTTCCGCTGCATGGACGTACGTCTTCTCTCTCGATGGAGATAGTGCTTGTCCTGCTCTTCCGAGGCTTCCTCCCTGCTGACGGCGATCTTCAAACGGCCTTCCTCTACCTGAACCTTCACCTCGTCCCGGGTAAATCCGGGAAGCTCGGCCTCGATCAGGTATTCCTTTTCTTTTTCCTGAACGTCGATCTTAAAGGTATCGGCAGCCAGGCTTCTCTGGAAAGGAACGCCAAAGGCAAAGAAATCGTCCAGCATATTGCCGAAATCCGTAAATCCGGGATTCAGCAGGTCAGCTCTCTTTCGGTTAAACGGTACCAGTCTTGTCATGCTTCACAACCCCTTTCATACATGGCTTGAGATAAGTGGGAGGGGAAATCCCTTCCCGGAGGATTGTTAGCACTCTATGTTGGTGAGTGCTAACATCTATGCTTAGTTTATACCATGCCCGAAGGAAAGTAAACAGGTTTTCTCAAAAAAATTTCCAAGCTGCAATTTTGGCGGGAGCGAAGGGGGGTGAAGGCTGCCGGGCCTCGCGGGACGGCGCAAAATCCGGCAAGCTCGGCAGCCGGCAGGACTCCGTCCCGCGGCCCCTGCGTTGTTTCGCGTGGGAAAAAATGATATAATGAGCAGGTAAGGCGGCAGCGGATGGGGCAGGCCGAAGCCCTGCCGGGAGCAAAGTCCCGCCGGGGCCGGATCCCTCCCCGGAAGCTTCGGAAATGGAAATATTGATCGGAATAAATTCGGAATAGATTTCGGAATAGATAATGAAGAGGAACGGAAGCGAGGAGGTCGGGAATGGATATTCGAGTGGATGTGAGGAAATGCCGGATCCCGGAGGAGGCCCTGAAGGAAGGGAGAGCCCGGGCGGATGGCGTTTTGGAGCGGCTCTGGTCCGGCGAGGAGGAATTTACCGGCTGGGTTCGGCTGCCCATGGAGTTTGACCGGGATGAGCTGGAAAGGATCCTCCGCACAGCGGAACGGATCCGGGAGCAGTGCAGGCTGCTGGTGGTCATCGGTATCGGAGGATCCTATCTGGGTACCCGGGCTGTTCTCCATGCGTTGGCGGGTCGGTCTGTTCCCGGCTGCCCGGAGATCCGCTACGCCGGGCATCACCTTAGCGGTACGGCTCATGCCGAGCTTCTGGAGGAGATGGAGGAGAAGGATACGTGCCTCTGCGTCATCTCCAAGTCCGGGACCACCACGGAATCCTCCATTGCCTTCGGCATCCTGAAGGACGCCATGATTCGCAAATACGGGCCGGAGGCTGCCAGCGCCCGGATTTACGCCGTTACGGACCGGGAAAAGGGGATTCTCCGCCAAGAGGTCAGGGAGGAGGGGTATGCCGCCTTTGACGTCCCCGAGAACATCGGCGGGCGCTATTCGGTGCTGACAGCGGTGGGGCTGCTGCCCCTGGCAGCTGCCGGGGTGGACATCCGAGAGCTGCTGCGAGGCGCGGAGGCAATGGCCGGCGATCCGCTGTGGGATGATGAGGCGGTGGATTACGGGGTGGCCCGCTATCAGCTGATGAATGCGGGAAAAGCCGTTGAGGTCTTCGAGTACTACGAGCCGCAGCTCAGGTATCTGGCCGAGTGGCTGAAGCAGCTTTTCGGAGAGAGCGAGGGCAAGGAAGGAAAGGGCTTGTTTCCTGCTTCGCTCCAGCTGACCTCGGATCTTCACTCCATGGGTCAGTTCCTGCAGGAGGGAAGTCCGATCGTGTTCGAAACGGTGCTGAACGTTCTCCGGCCGGATGCAGACCTGGAAATTCCGCCGTCGGCAGGCGCGCTGCTGGCGGGCAAGACCATGAACCAGGTCAACCGCATTGCGGTGGAGGCGGTGATTGCCGCCCATGAGGCTGCCGGGGTCCCGGTGATCCGGATTGATATCCCCCAGCTGACCGCCTACTACCTGGGACAGCTGATCTATTTCTTTGAAACCACCTGCGCCATCACCGCAGGGCTGATGGGGGTCAATGCCTTTGACCAGCCGGGGGTGGAGGCGTACAAGGCGGAGATGCGGCGGCTGCTTTCCGAAGAATAAGCGGAATAAACTGAACATTTCCACTTTTTTGGCGTACATGGATTTTTATTGAAATGCCCTGAAAATTCCACTATAGTATAACCATATGAACGTTGCTTGAGATAACTATCCGAAGGAGGGAAACGATGAAAAAGATCGGCGTATTAGGAACGGGCACCATGGGTGCCGGTATTATTCAGGTTCTGGCGCAGAGCGGCTTTGAGGTGGTGCTCCGGGCCAGGAGAGAGACCTCGGTAGCCAACGGGATCGCTGCGGTAGACAAGAACCTGGAGAGGCTGGTGGCCAAGGAGAAACTGACGGCGGATGCCAAAAAGGAGATCATGGGAAGGATCCATGGCTCTACGGATATTTCCATCGTTGCCGATGCAGACCTGATCATTGAGGCCGCTACCGAGGATATGGAGCAGAAAAAGGCTCTGTTCAAGGAGTTGGACGAGCTTTGCAAGCCGGAAACCATCATTGCGACCAATACCTCGTCTCTTTCCATTACAGAGATTGCGGCGGCCACTGGCCGGCCGGACAAAATCATCGGGATGCACTTCTTTAATCCGGTGCCCATGATGAGACTGGTGGAAATTATCAAGGGGCTGACCACCTCGGAGGAAACCAAGGAGGTAATCCTGTCCCTGACCCGAACGCTGGGGAAAACCCCGGTGGAGGTGGCTGAGGCGCCGGGGTTTGTTGTCAACCGGATCCTGATCCCCATGATCAAT
>JBGYKY010000020.1:0-6725 GCA_041836105.1 Bacillota bacterium
ATTACGATTACTACGGGTCCTCCCCGGCTTTTCCGGAAGGCCCCCCGCCCCAGGCTCCCGGTTCTGCCGCTTCCACCGGCGGGGCCCCTGCGGCCGGGCCTTTTTCTCCCGCCGGACAGGAAGCCCCTGCCGGTCCGCTCCCCTCTCCTGACGGCGCGAATGTCGGCGCTGCGGGCAAGGGAAGCGGCTGGACGGGGAAACGAACTCTGGCGCTGCTTTTAGTGCTGCTGCTTTGCGCAGCAGCCGGCTTTGGCGGCGGGTTGGCCGCGCTGCATGTGGGCAGCCACCTGCTACCCGGCAGCAGTCAGAGCCCTGCGATCCAGATTACCGGCAGCGACTCCCTCACCACGGCGGAGGCCATTGCCGAAAAGGTCATCCCTTCCGTAGTGGGCATCAGTACCACCTCACGGGTGACCTACCAAAGCTGGTTTGGTACCCAGGAGGGAGTTTCCCAGGGCTCCGGCACGGGTATCATCGTAGACGAGCAGGGATATATCCTGACCAACTCCCACGTGGTGGGCGACGGGCAGGCCGAGGAAATTCTGGTCCAGCTGTACGACGGCCGGGAGGTCGTGGGAACCGTACTCTGGAATGACCGAAGCATCGACCTGGCTATCGTCCGCATCCAGGCCGACGGGCTGACGGCCGCAGAGCTGGGCGATTCAGAGGAAATCCGGATCGGCTCCTATGCCGCTGCCATCGGCAACCCTCTGGGTATGGCCTTCGACCGGAGCGTCACTCAGGGCATCATCAGCGGTCTGGATCGAACCATCACCGTCTCTGACAATCAGACGCAGATCACCATGGAGGGATTGATCCAGACCGACGCCTCCATCAACTCCGGGAACAGCGGCGGACCGCTGCTCAACAGCCAGGGGCAGGTAATCGGGATCAACTCCGCCAAAGCGCAAACGGGGGAGGGTCTGGGATTTGCCATTCCCATCAATACCGCAAAACCCATTATTGAGGAAATCAAAACCAAGGGAGAATTCAACCGCTCGTACCTGGGCATCCGGGGCGTCAGCGCCGAAACCTTTAATCAGTCATACCCGGAGAATCAACTCCCGGCTGCCAGCGGTGTGTTTGTCGTTCAGGTATATCCGGGCTCTCCGGCAGCTAAGGCCGGTCTTCAGGCGGAGGACATCATCACTCAGATCGACGGAAAGGAGGTGGACACCATGACTCGTCTCATCACCACCCTCTACTCTCACCGGCCGGGCGATGTCATTTCCCTCTCCATCCTTCGGGAAGGGAAAGCCATGGAATTGTCCGTCACCCTGGAGGAAATGGCAGAATAGCGTATTGCCGGCCCCTTCGGCGGTTCTGACCTACAAAAATACGGCCGCCCGCCGGGAAGAGGATTCCTGACGGACGGCTTTCTTCATTATTTTCCCAGAGATTTTCCTCTGCTTTTTCCGGGCTTTTTCCTCAAATCCCTTTGAAACCCCGTCTCATATCTGGTATGATGAAACAGACACATCACCACTGCCCCGAGCGGGAGTCATCCGAAGGAGGTTCGGCAATATGAACAAACTGCTCCGCACTGCAAACGACTGTAAAGCACAAATGACGCTGGTAGATCTGGGTCTCCTGAGCGCCTGCTTCCTCTTCCTGGGGGTATTGCTGGGGCTGGCTGTCCCCAAAAAACACAAGAAAAGGGTTGCCGTGGGGACCGGCGTGGTCTGCTCCTGTGCTTATGCGCCGTTGATTACCAAGTTTTTTACCGTGGTTCTGAAGCAGGCTGACGGAAAGGGGAGGGCAAAAGCATAGCCCGGAGGCGCGGCGCAAAGCATCTCTGCCTCCATCATATCACGCCATATCAGCGGCCCTCCCGTTTCAACCCCTTTTCATCCGGTCAGGGGCCGGCGCTTCCGGGATCGGGAGCCAGCTTTTCAAAGGTCCAGCCTGCCAGCTCGCTGAGAGACGGGTGGATGATCATGGCGTCCGTTACGTGCTCGTAGCTTCCGGCAGGCGCATCGATCATCATATACACATACGGCTGCACCAATGCCGCCGCCTGGGGACCCACCATGTGGACCCCCAGGATTTTTTTATCCCTGCCGACGAGCATTTTGACAAAGCCATCGTCCGGATCCCTGCGCCGATGCCCCATAGCCATCCCGGCCACCACCTCCGAATATCGACTGATAATGGCCTGATAGGGGATCCCTTGCTGCCGCAGCTGCGCCTCGGTGGCGCCGGCATGGCCTACCTGGGGATAGGTAAACACCGCCCAGGGAACAAAATCGTAATTGGCCGCCTTCCGCGCTTCTCCGCTGAACAGGTTGTGGCTTAGCACCAAGGCCTCGTGATTGGCCTTGTGACGCAGCTGAAACCTGCCGTTAATATCCCCCAGGGCATAAATCCCCGGCTGGGATGTTTCCAAATACTCATTGGTGACAACCCAGCCCTTTTCATCGATCTCAACGCCGGCCCGCTCCGGGTGAAGAAGATCAACGGTCGATTCGGTACCCATGGCTACCAGGATCTCCTCCGCCTCCAGGAGCTCCACTTCTCCGGTCACCCGATTGGAGACCTTCACCTGCTTGCGATTCCCCGCTTTACCGGCAGAAAGAACCGTAGTATCCGTCAGCACCCGGATCCCGTCCCGGCGGAATCGATCCTGTACGAAAAGCGCAACCTCTTCCTCCTCCTGCTTCAGGATCCTGTCGCTCCTGGCTATCAGTGTCACCTGAGTGCCCATGGCGGAGAAGATGTGGGCAAATTCAGCGCTGATGGCACCGCTGCCCAGGATGAGCAAGCTCTTCCAGGGCGCGTCCGGATAACCCGTGCCAAAAAACTTTTCTGATGTCAGATATCCCGTTTCCTCCAGGCCCTCCACCTTCGGTACAAAGCTGCGGGCGCCGGTAGCAATGATGATCTGACGGCCCCGAATGACCTCCTCCCTTTCTCCCTGCACCAGGATCCGCTCCCGATCCAGAAACGAGGCTGTCCCCTCGAAGACGGCCAGCGCCGGCACCTGCATCAGGCTTTCCCTGATTTTCCGGTGAAAATCGATCTGTTCCCAAACCCGCCGGGAAATGGTCCCCCAATCGGCCACCGGGACAGACACCGTCACCCCGAATTTTTTCGAATCCTGTGCCTCCCGGATGAAATCTGCCGGATAAACCAGCATCTTGGATGGGATACATCCCTTGGTCAGGCAGGTGCCCCCAAATTTTTCTCTTTCTACGATAGCGCAGCGCAGCCCTTTGGCCATCCCTGCTTCCAGCACCATCAATCCGGCGCCGCTGCCGATGACAATCAAATCAAATTCCCGCATCGATCCCGTTTACTCCTCTCAAGGCCCGTCGGCACGCACACGCCGGCGGCGCCTTCTTCGTTCATTGCAGCACATTCACTTTTATCTTTTTACCACCCTCCCGGCTAAAGGAAACAGGGCTGGCGGCAGAACCCGGCCTTGTATCAGGTCGAACGCGACTGCCGTTCCGCCGCCGGAAAAGGCGGTGTGTAGTCCCGCCTGGCCCCACATTGCGAAAGCGGCTTCCTCAAATTTCCCGGAATAAACAAACGACCCGAGCCCGTCTCCAACGAAGAAGATCTGGCTCGGATCGTACTGCTTTGGTGCAGGCAAGAGGACTCGAACCTCCATGAAGTAACCCTCACACGGACCTGAACCGTGCGCGTCTGCCAATTCCGCCATGCCTGCCTGGCTCGGTCGCCTGCAATCCCACAATTGACCGATGGGATGAGTATACCACAAGGGGGCTCCTGTTTCAAGAATAATTTTGAAAAAATTTTAGGCGTTGATCCGACGCGGTCGCCGGCAACCTTCGTTCGGGCTGTCACCCATCCTGCAAGCATGAAAGCCCGCCTTTCGGCGGGCTTTCATGCGGCTGGCCCTGTGGGGCCGATGGGGCCGCGAGAGCTCCGGTTTACAGGAAATTGGCCACATTGTCCTTGGTGATCAGAGTAAAATCTACCAGGATCTCGGCGTCCACGCTCTCACCGCTAGCAATAGCGAAGCAAGCCTTCATGGATTCAGTCCCCTGAGCCGTGGTGCTCTGAGAAACGGTGGCGGCCAGCCTGCCCTCATCAACAGCAGCCAGAGCATCCGGCGTAGCATCCAGGCCATACACCTTAATGGAATCCTGCAGGCCTGCGTCCTCCACGGCCTTCAGCGCTCCCAACGCCATTCCGTCATTCTGAGCAACGATGGCTTTCAGGTTCTTGTTTGCCTGGAGCCAGTTTTCAACCAGGGTCAGGGCCTTGGCGGTATCCCACTCGGCGGTGCTCTCAAAGGCAACCTTGATATCGGGATACTGCTCCAATACTCGCTGATATCCCTCGGAACGACCGATCTGAGCGTCGGAGCCCATGGGCCCCAGCAGGAAAGCGACTTCGCCGGCAAAGCCGATGTCCTCGGCAGCCTTGGTCATTTCCATCTCACCGCCGTCAGCATTGGAAACGCCTACGTAGGTATCCGCAGCCGACGGATCGCTGATCTGCTGATTCACAATAACCACAGCAACACCGGCTTCCTTGGCCATCTGAACGGCGGGGATGATGCCGTCCACGGAAACCGGTTCAATGATAATGCCGTCAACGCCCTGATTTACGGCTGTTTCAATCTGGCTGATCTGCTTGGCAACGTCCTGCCCGGCATCGTTGACCGTCAGGTTAACGCCCAGCTCGGCGGCCTGTGCTTTCACGGCGTCGGACAGCTCAATGGTGAATGCATTGGACATGTGTGTCATGAACAAGGCAAACTCAGTGGGACCCTCCGCAGCAACGTCCCCGGTATCTCCGCTTCCGCCGCCGCAGCCGGCAAATGCTGCCATCAGCAGTACCAGCGCCAGGACCGACGCAAGAAATTTGCTTTTCTTCATTTTTTTCCTCCTTTGATAAAAAGTAGCTGTATATCATCGCTGCCTTCCCCATTGAAGGCTGCAATCATACCGCGCTAAACCCGGACCGCGCTTTCCGTCAACACGATTTTTAAAAGCCGGCATCCGGCTCCTTCTGAGACTCGGACAGGAATTCGGGCTTGCTCCTCCGGAACGGCAATCAATCTCCCCTGGCCTTGCTTCGGATATCTACCAGCACAGCCACCGCAATAATAGCGCCCTTGATGATCATCTGGTAGTTGGAGGACACGTTGAGGATATCCAGCCCGTTAGCCAATACGGCAATCAGCAGGGCGCCGATCAGGGTCCCATACCACTTGCCGGCGCCGCCCGACATGCTGACGCCGCCGATAATAACCGCCGCAATGGCGTCCAGCTCGTAGCTCTGGCCCGCCGTAGGCGATCCGGAAATGGTCCTGGAGGCCAGCAGCACGCCGGCGATGCCGGCCAATCCGCCGGAGATCGCATATACCGCCAGCCGCATCCTCTTCACATTGATGCCTGACACCTTGGCCGCGACGTCATTGCCGCCGATCATATAGATCCGCCTGCCGAAGACGGTTTTGGTCAGAACAAAACCGCTGATGGCCATAATGACCAGAAAGTATACGGCCAGAATGGGCACAATGGTACCCGGAACGGTTCCGCTGGCAATGCCCTTAAAGCTATTCGAAAGATCATACACCGGCGATCCGCCGCTGGCGATCAGCGCCACTCCCCGAACCGCTGTCATGGTAGCAAGAGTAATAATGAAGGGCGGAATGGCGCCGTAGGCAACCCCCACGCCGTTGACCAGGCCGACGGCGATCCCTACCGCAATAGCGATCGCGATGGGGATGATAAGCGGATAGGTATCCGGATGGGCAAAATGCGCAGCCATGACCCCCGCCAATGCTACCGTGGAGCCCACCGACAGGTCGATCCCCCCGGAAAGGATGACAAACATCATGCCGCAAGCCAAAATCCCGTTGATAGACGCCTGCTTGACGATACCCATCAGATTGGCCGGTTTTGCAAAGGCGTCGGGAGAAATGATCATTAAGATCCCGAGCACAGCAACAAAAGCGATCAAAATGCCAAATTCCCGCAGGCTCCCTTTGAGACCGGCCCCGTTGGTTCCAAGCTTTTCATTCATTGTTCGCCACCTCCTGCCAAGGACGCGTAGTGCATAATCCGTTCCTGTGAAAAGTCTTCCCGCTTCAATTCCCCTGTGATCCGCCCCTCGCTCATGACCAGGATCCGGTCACTGATACCCATGACCTCCGGCAGCTCGGAGGAGATGACAATAATGCCCTTTCCTTTTTGGGCCAGCTCGCCGATCAGCAGATAAACGTCCCTCTTTGCGCCCACATCAATACCCCGGGTCGGCTCGTCAAAGATGATGATCTCCGGCTCGTCGAGCAGCCATTTGGCCAGCACTACCTTCTGCTGGTTCCCGCCGCTGAGGGACTGGACCGGCGCTTTTCGCCCGGCCGTCCTGATCTTCAGCTTTCCGATATAGCTATCGGCAGCCTCCGCTTCCTTCCGTCGGCTCAGTATGCCTGCCGACGAGATTTTCTCCAGGGAAACCATCGAAATATTTTGCTCCACCGTGGTTTTGAGGTTGAGCCCCGTCTGCTTCCGATCCTCGGTAATCATGGCCACATGGCGCCGGATAGCTTCCCTGGGATGACGGATTCGGACCTCCTGCCCGTTGATCCGGATACTGCCTCCGGCAGCCGGATACATGCCGAAGACGGTTTCCGCCAGCTCGCTGCGCCCCGCGCCTACCAGCCCTGCAATGCCTAAAACCTCTCCTCTGTGCAGTGAAAAGCTGACATCCCGAACCCGCCGGCCTCTGTTGAGGCCCTCCACCTC
>JBGYKY010000021.1:0-4630 GCA_041836105.1 Bacillota bacterium
CACAACGTGGAGGAAGCCTATCAGCTTTGCGATCGCATCCTGGTCATGAGCGGGGGTCGGGCGGCGGCCTTTGGGCCCCGGGAGGAAATTTTTCAGGCGCCTCCCACTCGGGAAGCGGCCGTGATCACCGGGTGCAAAAATATCACCTCGGCGGTGATCCTACCGGAGGGCGGGGTAGAGCTTCCCCAGTGGGGGATCCGGGCTCGAATATCCCCGTCCCGAATGCAGGGCGCTGTCCCCGGACAGGAGGGCTTTGCGGGGATCCGGGCCAATGATATCCGCCCGGCAGCTCCCTCGGACAGGGAAAACGTTTATCCGGTATGGATCGCTGATGAAAGCCCCTCTACCTTCCGCACCATCCTGTACCTGAAGCTGGGCGGAGCCCCCAAAAACGGGGAGGACTGCCACCTGCGATGGGAAATCAGCAAGGAGGATCGGAACAGGCTGCTGGCGCAGGCCCAGCCGTTGAAAATTTTCCTGAATCCGGAAGCGCTGTTTTATATGGCGGGATAAGGGGTATCATACTTCCTGAGCTCGTGAGACCGTAGCGGAAGATGCCGCTCAGGAGGCATAGAAGATCAGGAGGTGATCCCATGAAATTATCTGCAAGAAATCAGCTGGAAGGTAAGGTAAAAGCAATCAACAAGGGCCCTGTGTCCACAGAGGTCGTCATTGATGTCAACGGCACGGAAATCGTTGCCAGCATCACCACCGGCTCGGCAGAGGCCCTGGGGCTGACGGTAGGCGGACCGGCCACGGCAGTCATCAAGGCCAGCTCGGTTATGGTGGGCGTGCCCCATTAAGGAGATCGGAAAAGCGAAAAGCAGAAACGCAAGCTCCCTGCGGGAGGCGTCTCTGCTTTTTCTTTTTTTGTTTTCTATAGTGGGGTGGCCCGAACCGCCGTAGCCTTAAAGACGGCGAAGCAGGGATCACCCACCTGCAGGCCCATCTCCTCCAGAGACTGTACGGTAATGACGGCCTGCAGGCGAATGCCGATGTCAAGCAGCACCAGGCAGCGGCTTTCCTCCCGATGCAGATCGACAATGGTGCCGGGCAGATTGTTCCTGGCGCTGCTGACAAAGGGGCTGCGGCTCAGGATGATATCCTCCGGACGGATCTGCAGGCGGCTTCGGCCTCGCAGGGGGGAAGACACCCGCAGCTCAACGCCGCCGATCCGTGCCAGGGCTTCGCCTCCGGCTTCCGCGATCTCGCCCTTGAAGGTGTTGGGCTCCGGAATCGGAGCGCCATTGAGAAAGCTGCGCAGCTGCCCCTCGGTGATCCGGATCTGCCGCCCCACGTGGTGGGCTTGCAGATCTCCCCTCTTTACCATTTCATATACAGTATACTTGGATATTTGGAGCTTTCTTGCCAGCTCCTCGGGGGTGTAAATGCGTTCCTCCGTCATGAACTGTCCTCCTGTTCCATATAGATGATTTCATTATATCCCAAACCGGCGGGAAATAAAAGAGCAAGCCGCTTCTCGGAGAAAACAAATCGGTAGCAAAAAGGCAGCAAGTCTGTTTGTGGATTCTGCCGGGCGCTCCTTGACATCCCTGAGGCACTGCGATAAAATATTGTCAATGCCCCGTGTTTGGAAAGAGAGAGGGAGCCGGTCCGCTGCGCCATGCGAATCCAAAGCCCGGATTTTTTTCCTCACGAGAAGAGGACTTTCAAGGGAAAGGGCCTGCTGCAGGATAACGTCAGAGAGGCAAAGAAACGTTAGTGAGGCAAATGGAGGCAAATTATGAAACTGAGAAAAATGATCCTGAACATCAACGGCGCGGATCGGATGTTTATCTGCGACCCGGAGAAGGACACCCTGGCGACGGTGATCCGCAGGCTGGGGCTGACCGGCACCAAGGTGGGCTGCGGCACCGGCGTATGCGGCTCCTGCTCTATGCTCCTGGACGGAAAAGTGATCCGATCCTGCACCAGGAAAATAAAGAATGTGCCGGAATATAGCAAAATTATGACCATTGAGGGCATCGGCGCGCCCACCCGGCTCCATCCCCTGCAGGTGGCCTTTATGAACCTGGGAGCCGTTCAGTGCGGTTTTTGTTCTCCCGGTTTTATCGTATCTGCCTACGGTCTGCTGCAGGAAAACCCCAATCCCAGCAGGGAGGATGTACGCGACTGGTTCCAGAAGCACCGCAACATCTGTCGATGCACCGGGTATAAGCAGATCGTGGATGCCGTTATGGCGGCGGCAAAGGTGATGAGAGGGGAATGTGCCCTGGAAGACATCATGGTAAAGCTGCCGGAAAACAAGGAATACTACGGACTTCCTCTGGTTCGTCCTGCTGCGCTGGCCAAGGTGACGGGTCTTTGCGACTACGGCGACGATATCGAGCTGAAGATGCCCGAAAACGTTCTCCACGTAGTCATGGTGCAGCCTAAGGTGGCGCACCACGCCAAGATCCTGAAGATCAACACGGAAGAAGCCGAAAAGATGCCCGGCGTATACAAAATCATCACTCACAAGGACGTCAAAGGTTCCAACCGCCTGAACTTTTTCCAGTTCTCCCCGCGATGCCTGGCCACGGAGCAGACCCACATCCTGCTGGCTGAGGACAAGATCTTCAACTACGGAGACATCGTTGCGCTGGTAGCGGCGGACACCAAGGACCATGCCCGGGCTGCCGCCGCCAAGGTTACCATCGATTTTGAACAGCTGCCGGAATACCTGAACTATCTGGAAGCCGCCATGCCCGACGCCATGCGGATCCACGACGACCACCCCAACGTATGGTCCGTACAGCCTACCATCAAGGGCGCCGGGCACGATACGCCGGAGCTTTTTGACGAGGCCGACTGCGTAGTGGAAGGCAGCTTCTACTCCACCCGGGAACCGCACATGCCGATCGAAGGCGATACGGTTCAGGCTTACTGGGGAGATGACGGCATGCTGACGGTTCACTGTAAGGCCATGGCCATCTATGCCAATATCGGCGATATTGCCGAGGCGACGGGCGTACCGGCGGAGCAGGTCCGAGTCATCGAAAATCCCACCGGGGCGACCTTCGGATGGGGTATTGCCGGCGCTACCTACTCGCTGGCGGCCATTGCCTGCCTGGCCTGCGATGATATGCCGGTCGCCTTCTCCATGACCTATGCGGAATTTATGGCCTTTTCCGGAAAGAGGGCGCCTTCCTATACTAATGCCCGGCTGGCCTGTGACAAAAACGGCAAGATCGTTGCGGCCGAGTGGGATTGCGGGCTGGATCACGGCGCGTATAACGAGCTGGGCGACGACCTGACCCAGCGGCCCGCCCGATTCATGTTCTTCCCCTACAATGTGCCCAACGTCATGGGATTGACCCGGGTTGCCTGTACCAATCATGCCTATGGCACCGCATACCGGGGCTATGGCTCGCCGCAGGCGTACACCGCCTCCGAAGCGCTCATGGATATGATGGCGGAAAAGCTGGGCATGGATCCCTTCGATATCCGGTGGGTGAACATAGCCCGCCCGGGGGATCTGAACATCAACAGCTTCCCCTTTGTGGACTATCCCATGGAAAAGATCATGGAAACCATGAAGCCCATTTATGAAAAGGCCGTGGCCAAAGCCAAGGCGGAGGACACGCCGGAGATCCGACGGGGCGTGGGGCTTGCCTGGGGCGGTTATAACGTCACCGAGGGAACGGCGGATCAGTGCACCATCGTCATTGAGCTGAGGGAGGACGGAAAGTTTGTCAAATACGATACCTGGCAGGATCAGGGCCAGGGCGGAGATGTGGGATCCCTGCAAAATACCCTGGAGGCATTGAAGCCCCTGGGCGTTTCCATTGACGATATCGTGCTGATCCAAAACGACAGCAAATATTGCCCGGATTCGGGAGCAACCGCTTCCTCCCGTCAGCATTATATGAATGGCAAGGCCTGTAAAATGGCGGCGGATCAGCTGATCCAGGCTATGACCAAGCCCGACGGCACCCTGCGGACCCACCAGGAGATGGTAGCGGAAGGGATTCCCACCAAATATGAGGCCCAATATTTGAACCCCAGTGACCCGGATCTCTGCGACCTGGATCCCAATACCGGCGTGGGCAACCCGACACCGGACTATACCTATGCCCTGTTCCTGGCGGAGGTGGCCGTAGAAACGGCTACCGGCAAGGCAACGGTCGTCGGGTACACCTGCGTGGATGATGTGGGCGTGATCGGGAATATCGATTCGGTGAACGGTCAGGCCTACGGCGGGCTGTCCCACTCCATCGGGTTCGCCCTCAGCGAAAACTACGATGATGTGAAAAAGCACAATAACGTGCTGGGCGCCGGGATCCCCACCATCAAGGATATTCCGGACGATTTCAACATCATCCATCTGGTGACGCCCAGAACCAAGAACCCCTTCGGATCCTCAGGGGCTTCCGAGGCCTTCCAGTCCTCGGGCCACGTAGCGGTCATCAACGCCATTTACGATGCCTGCGGCGTCCGGATCTACGAGCTGCCGGCGCTGAAGGAGAAGATCAAGGCCGGTCTGGACGCGCTGGAAAGAGGCGAGAAGCTTGAACCGCCGAAGAAGTACTTCCTGGGCTCCGACTTCTATGAGGAAATGGAAAACATCAAGAATAATCCGGTATAATGAACGGGGCTGAAAAGCCAGCGCATAAAACCGGCCTGCACC
>JBGYKY010000022.1:0-5008 GCA_041836105.1 Bacillota bacterium
CTCATGATAGAATTTCATGCAACGACGATTGTAGCCGTGCGGCGGGGCCCGGACGATATTTGCATCGGCGGGGATGGGCAGGTGACCATGGGGCAGAGCGCCATCATGAAGTCTACGGCAAAAAAAGTAAGAAAGATTTATAAAAATTCCGTCTTGACCGGATTTGCCGGTTCGGTTTCCGATGCATTCAGTCTGACGGAAAAATTTGAGAAAAAGCTGGAGGAGCACTCCGGGAATCTGAAAAGGGCCGCAGTGGCGCTGGCCCAGCTGTGGAGGAGCGACAGGGCCATCCGCAATCTGGAGGCACTGATGATTGCCGCAGACCGGGAAAGCTTGCTGGTGATTTCCGGAAACGGAGAGGTCATCGAACCGGATTCGGATTTTGTGGCCATTGGCTCCGGCGGCAATTATGCCCATGCGGCAGCCAGCGCCCTGTTTGCGCATACGGAAATGTCTGCGGAGGAGATTGTCAGGGAATCCCTGAAGATCGCCGCTTCTATCTGTGTGTATACCAACGACAGCATTTCGGTCGAAACACTGTAAAGGGGGCGGCAGGACATGAACGATTTTAACAAAATGACGCCTAAGGAAATCGTGGCGGAACTGGATAAATTCATTATCGGTCAGGATGAAGCCAAGAAATCCGTAGCCATTGCTCTGCGGAACCGATATCGGCGCAGCCTGCTGCCCGAGGAGATCCGGGAAGAAATCACCCCGAAAAACATCCTGATGATGGGGCCGACGGGAGTGGGAAAGACGGAAATTGCCCGGCGCCTGGCTAAGCTGATGGATGCGCCCTTCGTCAAGGTGGAGGCGACCAAGTTTACCGAAGTAGGGTATGTGGGCCGGGATGTGGATTCCATGGTTCGCGACCTGGTGGAGGCTGCTATCCGGATCACCAAGCAGAAAAGGCTTCAGGAAAAGTATTCCATTGCGGAGGAGATTGCCGAGGAGAAGATTATCGAGGCCATCATCCCCGGAAAACAGAAGGCAGCTCCGTCACCAGGAGGGCTGAGAGGTCCCTTTGATTTCATCCTGGGCGGCGGGTATCAGGCACAGAAGCAGGTGGCCCAGGAGGAGCCCAGGGAGGAACGGCCGGCTCAGGATGATGTGGATCTGGCCAGAGAACAGGTGCGTCAGCAGCTGCGGGACGGCCTGTTGGAGGAGCAGTTTATTGAAATCACCATCAAGGAATCTGCCAAAGGCGGCAACCTGGATCTGGGCAACGATGGAATGTCCATCGCTATCGGTAACATCTTTGGGGAAATGATGCCTCAGAAAACCAAGAAGAAAAAGGTTCGGGTCAAGGACGCCAGGAAGATCCTGCGGGAACAGGAGGCGCAGAACCTGCTCGATATGGATCAGGTCACCGAGGAGGCGCTGCAGAGCGCAGAGCAAAACGGGATCATTTTTATCGATGAGATTGATAAAATTGCTTCCGGTTCCACGTATCGATCCGGGGCCGACGTTTCCCGGGAAGGGGTCCAGCGGGACATTCTGCCCATCGTGGAGGGCAGCGTAGTCAATACCAAGTATGGGCCGGTAAAAACAGATCACGTGCTGTTTATCGGGGCAGGCGCATTTCATATAGCCAAGCCTACGGATCTGATCCCCGAGCTTCAGGGGAGATTCCCTATTCGAGTGGAGCTGGCCAGCCTGACGAAGGAAGCTATGATCCAGATTCTGACCGTACCGGAAAATGCTCTGTTAAAGCAGCATAAAATGCTGTTGGAGACGGAAGGCATCCGTATCGAATTCAGTCTGGAGGCCATTGAAGAGATTGCCACCATGGCTTTCCTGATGAACGAGCAGACTGAAAACATCGGCGCCCGACGGCTTCACACCATTCTGGAAAAGCTGCTGGAGGACATTTCCTTTAACGTCTCCGATATGGAGGAATCGGAGCTGGTCATCGACCAGGATTACGTTCGGGAGCGGTTTGCCGAGAGGGTTCATGCCGACGACCTGGATAAGTTCATCCTCTAAAAGGCCGATGAATGCCGGATTGCACAATTGTGTCTTCAAATGAAAATCTTTTGAAAAGTCAAATACTTTTTTCTTGTAATGGATAAAAAAACCGATATAATGATTGTAGGATCATTCATATCTCACGCAACAAGGAGAAAGCATTTATGGACAACCGCCTTCTGGAAAAGGTCCGAAAGCTCAATTGGCTTCTCAGAGAAAGTGCTGCCGGCGTTCTGTCCTTTGGAAATCTGTGCGAGACCCTCAGCGATCTGATGGATGCCAACGTATACATCACCAACAAGCGGGGACGTGTCATCGGAGTCCATTATAAAATCAAGGCGGACAGCGTGACCATCACCGATCCGGAGACCGGCAGCGAGCAGTTCCCAAACGAATACAACGAAGCATTGCTGAAGGTCGAAAATACGACGGCCAACCTGCAGGGGCAGGAGGCTCTGGAAATTTTCAAATACGATTACGACACCTATGATAAGCTCCATACGGTCATTCCCATTACTGCCGGAGGGCATCGCTGGGGAACGCTGGTGCTGACCCGCTACAAGCCGGAGTTCACTGATGAGGACTTGGTGCTGGGCGAGTTTGGAGCCACGGTGGTAGGGCTGGAGATGCAGAGGCGCAAGGCCATTGAACTGGAGGAGGAGGAGCGGCGCAGAGCGGTGGTGCAGATGGCCATCGGGACCTTGTCCTATTCGGAGGTAGAGGCTGTTCAGCAGATTTTCAGCGAACTGAACGGCAGCGAGGGGTTGCTGGTGGCCAGCAGGATCGCCGACCGCTCGGGCATTACTCGGTCGGTCATCGTCAACGCCCTGCGAAAGCTGGAAAGCGCCGGCGTGATTGAATCCCGGTCTCTGGGAATGAAGGGGACCCACATTAAGGTGCTCAACTCCAGATTTCATGAAGAGCTGGCCAAGCTGAAGGTGTGATCGGAAGGACGCGAAGCCTCTGGTGCCGGAGAACCGGTGCCGGAGTTTTTTTATCGAAAACCAAAGGAAGGGGGTTGAAATGCTTCAGTTCAACGAAGAGAATCAGGTGCTTGCCCGGGAGGATGCCCGGGCTGTTTTGGTGGGACTGGAGCGGGGCGGAGACAGCGATGCCTCGATGGAAGAGCTGCAGGGGCTTGCGGAGGCTGCCGGAGTGACGGTGCTGGGGCGCATGCTGCAAAAGGCGGAGCGGAGGAATACGGCCACCTGTATTGGCAAGGGCAAGGTGGAAGAGCTGGCTGAGCTGTGCCGCAGCATGGAAGCCGACACGGTGATTTTCAATGAAGAGCTGTCGGGCATCCAGCTCCGGAATCTGGAAGAAGCGCTGGAGCTTCGGGTGCTGGATCGAACGATCCTGATCCTGGATATCTTTGCCGCCCGGGCCATTTCCCGGGAAGGGAAGCTGCAGGTGGAGCTGGCGCAGCTCCAGTATCGCCTCCCCCGGCTGGCGGGCTTCGGCAAGGCGCTGTCCAGGCAGGGAGGTCTGGGGAATCGGGGCCCCGGCGAGAAAAAGCTGGAGATGGATCGACGCCACATCGCCCGACGGATGAGAGACATTCGGGCGGAGATCGCCAGCATTCGGGAGGTGCGCTCCACCCAGCGGACCCGACGGGAGAAAGCGGAGCTTCCGGTGGTGGCCCTGGTGGGGTATACCAATGCGGGGAAGTCGGCGATAATGAACCGGCTGCTCAGCCTGTCGGAAAAGGAAGAAAAAGCGGTTTTTGAGGAAAACATGCTCTTTGCCACCCTGGATACATCTCATCGGAGCATTCGTTTGGCGACCCACGAGGAATTTATCCTTATCGATACCGTCGGCTTTGTCAGCAAGTTGCCTCACGCGCTGATCAAGGCGTTTAAGGCGACGCTGGAGGAGGCGCTCTTTGCTGACCTGCTGATTCAAGTCGTGGATGCCTCGGACCCCCTTCACGATTTTCACGTTCAAGTGACCGGGCAGGTGCTGGAAGAAATCGGCGCGGCCGATAAGAAAAAGCTGCTGGTGTACAATAAAATGGACCTGGTATCCGCAGATTTTCTTCCGGCATACAATGGCGGTGTTCTTACCCTGTCGACCAGGGAGGGGACCCGCTTGGATGAGCTGGTGGAACGAATCCGTCGGGAGCTATTTTCCGATAAAATCCGGACCGGCTTTCTCATCCCCTATGATCGGGGCGACGTGTCGTCTCTTCTCTGCGAAAAGGGGACGGTAGAGAAGATGGAATATAGGGAGGAGGGAACGCTGATCCGGGGAGAGTTCTCCCCCAGAGAGGTCAGCCGGTTCAAGGCCTATGAACAGGTATAAAACGGTCGGAAAATCTGCGACAGCCCAACAGGTCATTGAAAAATCAAGGTTTATCGCGCATGTGTGCTCCGTGTCGTCCCGAGAAGAGGCGGAGGCCTTTATTGCTGAGATTCGAGCAGAGCACCGGGATGCCACCCACAATGTGCCCGTCATGATTATTGGAGAGCAGTCGCAGCTTCAGTGGGCCAGCGATGACGGAGAGCCGCAGGGGACATCCGGAGCACCGGTGCTTCAGCTGCTGAACGGTCAGGAGCTTACCAATGTGGCGTTGGTCGTGACCCGATATTACGGAGGGATCAAGCTGGGGCCCGGCGGGCTGATGCGGGCCTACACGGGTACCGCTCGGCTGGCCCTGGAGGAGGCGGGAATCGTGCAGGTTCGGGAGGAGGAGTGCTTTCGCGCGGTCTTTGGGTATTCCCACCTGGACAAGCTGCAGCATCTGGCTGCCCAGGGGCGGTTTGGCCTGTCGGAGCTGGTATACGGGGAACAGGTGGAGGGGACGTTTTCCGTCCCCCCGGAGGAAGGGCCGCAGCTGATGGAGCTCCTCGGCCGGATGACCGGCGGCACGGCGAAAATATTGGAGAGAAAAATCCGTGAAATGTAATGTGATAAGACATATGTTACAGAAATAAACAAAAAAGAGAGAACCCATGATACAATAGTTTCGACGAAAAAACAAAAGTATCATAAAAGGAGTATCTCTCTTATGAATAGTATAACCGAAGAAATGAAATATCGC